>CAZEOY010000471.1:0-3554 GCA_964513835.1 uncultured Syntrophobacteraceae bacterium | reverse complement strand
GCAGTCCATGGCCAGGTCCAGCACGATGCTTTTCATGTCTATCCCGTTCACGAACACCATCTCCGAACCCTGAGGATCCTGAAGGAGACCATGCTGGGTCAATACGAAAGCGAGGAGCCCGAGCTCACTGCCGTGGCCAGGCGCATCGGAGACCCCGTCTGCCTCTACCTGGCGGGACTCCTGCATGACGTCGGCAAAGCTGCGGGCAAAGGCCATGCACTCAAAGGGGGAGCCATGATCCCCCCCATGACACTACGCCTCGGCCTGGAGCCCGACCAGTCGGACACGATTCAGTTTCTTGTGGCACAGCATCTCCTCCTGGTGGACAGTGCTTCGCTGCGAGACCTCTCCGACGAGGAAATGCTGGCGCATTGCGCCCTGGTGGTCCGCACCCCGGAGAACCTGGATCAGCTTCTTCTGCTGAGCTTCGCCGACATGGCGGCCACGGGGCCCAAGGCCCTGCAAAAGTATCGAGACACTCCCGTGCTCGCCTTGCATGAGAAGATCTACCATCTCCTCGAAAAGGGAGAACCCAGCCAGCAGGTGATCACGGAGAAGATTGCCCAGATTCGTGCCCAGGTCGAAAATGAGGTGTCGGACCTCATGGATGCAGCCCAACTCGAGGAGCACTTTTCACAGCTGGCTCCCCGCTACCTTCTCGCCATGTCTACGGGGTCCATCGCCCGACATCTGCGGCTCCAATGGAAGCTTCAGCATTCTGAGGAGACGCTCGTGGCTGAGTTTCTGCCGGAGGACGACAATGTGGAGATCACTGTGGTGAGCTGGGATACTCCGGGGCTTCTTGCGCGATCGGCGGGCATCCTGAGCCTTCATGACATGAATATTCTGGGCGCCCAGGTGTTCACCATGAACAACGGCATGACGCTCCTGGTCTTCCAATGCCGCCTGCCTGAAGGCCGTTTGGAAGATCGGGAATGGGATGCAATTCAGGATGACATGAGGCGGCTGCTCCAGGGAAAGATGGCTCTGGACTACCGAATCGCCGCCCACGCCGCGAGCCGCCCTCCCACTCAGGTTTCTATGCGGGTGTCTCCCAGCAAGATCTTCATCGACAACGAGTCGTCTGCGAAATATACGATCCTTGAAGTCTACACAACCGACCGTATCGGCCTCCTCTACAACATCAGCCGGACGCTCCTGGATCTGCAGATCCGCATCTTTATCGCCAAAATCACCACCAAGGTCGATCAGGTGGCGGACGTTTTCTACATTCGGACCCACGATGGAAGTAAGGTGTCCGACCCCGAGCAGATCGAGGAGATCAAGCACGCCCTGTGCTTCTGGCTGGATGGGCCCGCACGGGAATGTTAGCGATGGAAGGAGAGAACAATGGATGCCGTTTTGCTTGACAAAGAATACCCTCTGGCCTGGCTCACGCTGAATCGTCCCGACAAGCGCAACGCTCTCGGGTTGGATGTGATGAGGGAGATTACGCGAAGGCTGGATGAGGTCGAAGCTGATCCCGAAATCCGGGTACTGGTCATTCGCGCCAAAGGTCCTGTCTTCAGTGCCGGGCATGACATCAAGGAGATGGCGGCCCACAGCAGCGAGGCAGCCTACCTGCGGGATATTTTCTCCACGTGCAATCGGATGATGCTCCGTCTCCATCAACTTCCGCAGCCAGTCATTGCCCAGGTCCGCGGAATCGCCACTGCGGCCGGCTGCCAGTTGGTTGCCGCCTGCGATCTCGCCATCGCAGAACCCGCTGCGCGCTTTGCCACGCCCGGAGTGAAGATCGGCCTGTTCTGCACAACTCCCATGGTTCCGTTGGTGCGTGTCATCGGCCGTCGGCGGGCCCTGGACATGCTGCTCACAGGGCGATTCGTCTCAGCTGAAGAGGCTGAGCAGTTTGGTCTCGTGAACCGCATCGTCCCAACCGATCAGCTGGACGAAGCCGCCCGCAACTGGGCACTGGAGATTGCACAGTTCAGCGGGTACACCCTGGCTCTCGGCAAGCGGGCCTTTTACGAGCAGGTCGACCTGTCCGAGGAGTCGGCATACGGCTACGCCAAGGAAGTCATCGCCATGAACTGCATGGTGGACGATGCCCGGGAAGGGATGAACGCTTTCATCGACAAGCGCACTCCACGGTGGAAACACCGATAGGCCTTCTGTCGGGGCATGGCCCCTCGCCTGACCCCATAGGATCGGGAACCAGCGACGAGGACCTGCAGATTAAAACCGATCTTTGTGAGCGCCGGCGAGGATGGCGACTGATATTTCGACCAGCGGTTGGCGTGCCCGATCAGAAACGTTCGCACGACTGGTAGCTGCTTGACTCAAGAGGTGAGGGAACGATGAATGGGATACTGGCGACAGCACTCTTGGCGGCATGGCTTCTATCGTTCCCTGCCGCTCCCAGTGTTGCTGAGACTGGGAGCCCGGAACCAACACCGTTGGTGAATCTGGAGCGGTACATGGGCAAGTGGTATGAAATCGCGCGCTTGCCCATGTGGTTCCAGCGGGGATGCATCCATTCCTGGGCAACCTACACCCTCGTCGGTGCCCAAAAGGTGACCGTTCACAACGAATGCACCACCGACAAGGGGATGGCCAAATCAGCCAAAGGGATTGCAACAGTCTTGGACACGGTTAACGGATCCAAGCTCGAGGTTGTCTTTGACAACTGGTTCTCGCGCCTCTTTCCATTTCTGTCCAAGGGAAAATACTGGATTTTCCACATTGATCGGGATTATCAGCACGCCATTGTGGGTCATCCGAATCGCCGGTACCTGTGGATCCTTTCCAGGTCGCCCGAGATGGATGATGCCACCTACACCCCTCTCGTAAGGATCGCCGAAGAGCTCGGGTTCGACACCAAAAACCTCCTCCGCTCCAGACCCGGCCGAGAACGTTGATCAGGAAACACCGTACTCGTGCTTCAGTTCCTCGATGATCTCGTCGGCTTCGTTATCGCTGTCCACTGCAATCAGCATCTGTTCCCCCACGACATAGAGTCCGTCGGGGAGCCGTATCTTCCGCAGAGGTCCAGTAGAATCGATGACATAGTCGCCCATATATTTTAGAGTAGTCATTTCGTCGCTCCCTATTTCCGGATGGTCATCCGGAATCTTTTCCTCATCTATGAAGATAAACAGGGAAAGGAGTCGATCCAAGGGCTGCCAAGGCCAAGGACGCTGCATACTGAAACGCCTCTTCGAAGCCTCTTCTCCCCATCCCGGGGTGGAAGTGTGCTATTGTCCTTGGTGTGGATTGCATGCCTGAAAGTCTGCGGCACTTCTTCAGCCCGCTGGTCGCAAACGAGAGGACTCCAGTGCCATTGGAGAGAAATGAACCGCTCTTGAAATCGCCTGCCCACCCGCCCTTCCGGCTCTCCTGGCTCGTCTGGGGACTCGGTGCTCTGCTTTATTTCACCGGGTTTTACCAGCGGGTTGCCCCTGCCGTCATGACGGATCAGCTCATGAGCGATTTCCACATCGGGGCCACCGCCCTGGGGAATTTTTCCGCATTCTACTTCTACAGTTATGTAGCCATGCAGATTCCCACCGGGATTCTGGCGGACCATCTCGGAT
>CAZEOY010000470.1:0-3555 GCA_964513835.1 uncultured Syntrophobacteraceae bacterium | reverse complement strand
TCAAGGCATAGGCCTCTGCTCCCAACTATGCTCCAGCACCCATGCTGCCACTCACGTGGTTCTCATCGATTTGTGATGTGAATTTGTAATAAGCGAGCAAGAGAATCGTGATAAGAGCAATCCAAATCTGAGTCATGACTGCATTCTGACTTGTACCGAGGAAAGATTTGATCTTGAGATTCTGCTTGATCCATTTGAAGAAGAGCCCCACTTGCCAGCGCTCCTTGTAGATATCAGCAATCATCTTGGCTTCGAGATCAAAGGCGTTGGTCAGGAAAACATAATGGTGGCCTGTCTCAGGATCGCGATAGCCGATGCGCCGAAGTGGGATGGGACAGTCCTTGGCCCTCGTTCCCGTAAACTGAATCGTCTGGTCCGAGGTGATTCCCTCTGCGCGGTTCACTTCGCGCCTTTCGAGAACCTTGTAGACCATTCGTCTCTTCATCCGAGTGAGGAAGAATGTGCCATTCAAGGCAAGCTGATGGAAGAGCTTGAAGTCGACGTAGCCTCTGTCCATGACCACCATGGAGCCGTCTTTGTAGTCTGCTCAATGATCTGATTGGTGGGGATGAGGAGGACTGAGAGCAATCACAGTCTGATCGCTGCTCGGAGGCTGGAAGGTGGCGTCCCGTTGGAGACCGGGGGCGATCGCAGCTCAAAGCAGCACAGCCGACTGAGTCGCCGCCGCCTGCCATTGATTCGGCCGCTTCAGCGATCAAGAATAGTCTTGTACTTTCCATGGAAAGTCACTATTTTCCTAAGATATACATACTACACCAGATCTATATAGAAGAAATAGAATCACGGCGGCTCAGGTGAAGGAGCTTTTCGATCGGACCGAGGTGCTGCAGGTGCTCCATGGATTCAACCCCTGGTGGTCGGGGAGGCCGAATCCGGTGCCGGAATTCAAACGGTTGGGATTCGACGCCTGCCGGGTCTATCTCGAGGATCCGACGCTTCGCCGGGCGAGTCTCCTCTCGGGACCGAGGCGCGTGGGAAAGACCACCATCCTGCTCCAGATCGCCAACCATCTCCTTTCCAGAGGTCTCGATCCCAAGTCGATCCTGTATATCAGTCTGGACCACCCGCTGATCAAGCTGCTCAATCTCCGTGAGATCATGAGCCTCTACCATGAGTCCGTGCATCCCCACAGCAAGGATACCATTCTCCTTTTCGATGAGGTGCAGTACTCGAAGGAATGGGAAATCGAAATCAAGCTGCTGGTGGATTACCAGCAGCAGCACCGAATCCTGGCGACGGGGTCTGCCAGCATCGTCCACAGGCAGCGAATTGCCGAAAGCGGGGTAGGGCGATGGATCACCGTGTCCATCCCGACGCTTTCCTTCTTCGAGTTCATTCACATCCGGAGGGAATCCCCTCCCGATATCTCGCCGGCCTTGAGACCCACGGACCTCTTTTCCATGACCCCGGGGGACCGGACCGAACTGGCGACAAGGTTTCGAGATCTGCTTCCCCTTTTCCAGCATTACCTGCTGGTGGGGGGATTTCCCGAGACCGCGACCCAGAAGAACATGGCTCTCTGTCAGCGGCTTCTGCGGGAAGATGTGGTAGAGCGGGTCCTCAAGCGCGACATGACGGCGCTATTCGGCGTGAGGAACGTCAACGACCTTGAGAAGCTCTTCATCTACCTCTGCCTTTACACGGGAAGCATCGTTGCCCACAAGCCCTGCGCCGAGGTCCTGGGGACTTCCACGACGACCGTTGCGAACCATCTTATCCTGCTGGAGCAGGCAAACCTGATCTACCGTCTTCCTCCGGCGGAAATCGGCGGCAAAAGGGTGCTCAGAGCTCGAAACAAGTATTACCTGGTGGACGCAGCCCTTCGAAACGCGGTGCTGCTGAAAGGCGAAGAGATTTTCACCAATCCGGACGAAATGGGTCTCATCGTGGAAACCACGGTGCTTCGGCACCTCTATGCCTACTACTACCGGGACACTCCTGAAATCGTGTACTGGCGCGACCCGACCACACAAAAGGAAGTGGACATCATCGTCCGAAGCCCCAAGTACACATTCCCCGTCGAAGTGAAGTACCAGGAGAATCCGAGACTGCGGGAAAAGAGCGGCCTTGTCGCGTTCTGCAGGCTGGAGTCCGTGAAGAAGGCCTACTGGGTGACCCAGCAGGATAAGGACTTCGACGTCCTGCGCTTCGAAGGCCTCGATGCCGACCTCCTCAAGGTCCCCGCCCACATCTTGTGCTATCTACTTGGCCAGTCCGAACGATCCTTATGGATGTCCACCTGAAACAAATCCTAGCGAGCCAAGACAGGTATTTCGTGGAATCCGGAGAATTGAACATATGAGCCTCAAGGCTTGACTGGACCGAAGAGAGCGTTCATAACGAGACATAGGAGAGTAATCTGGCACTGTCGGTTGCATCCATAAATCAGTTATGGCGATGCTGTTGGTGGACCTTGGCACGGCAAAGCTCCATAGAATTCGGACTCCTTGGACTGGCGCCTCTACCCCGCAGGGATCGTCACAATGGGCGCCCCTTCCTTGCCGTCTGTCTTCTCTACGAGAGTGAACACAACCATGAGGAAGGAAAACATGCGTTTCGATGGCAGGTCCCGGTCATCGATCCAGAACCAATAGCCATGGTAGGGCACCGCGACGAATGCATCGGAGGGTTTACCGGGGGAACTGTGAATCCGGATCAGGGGAGTTGACGGACCGCCCATGCCTGAATCGTCCGTCTGTGTCGGATTGACCCGCTTTTCCTCCACGTGAACATCCGGGACTTCGATATAGGAGGCGAGATCGATGATGATCTCCAGGACGGACCGGCTCAGAATCGCCAACTCACGGTCGTCTTTTGCGATCGACGCATAGGCGACCCGCACTTCATTGGCAGTGGGGTCGAGGCCCAGCATCCTTCGGGCGGCAAGACTGTCCTCCGCGGTCGCTTCGTCCACCTTGCCACGAATGGTCATGAGGGTGGCGTCCTTCTCGTTTTTCTTCTGGACGCGCAACCCGATTGCCCCCGAAGCCTGAAGCCGCTGCATTCTTTCGAGCAGCGGGTAGAACTCGGGATCCGCGGGGCGGGCCCGTGCAGCCCCTCCAAACCGGTTCCTGATCCCGTTCACGGAATGCACACAAAGTCTGAGAACCAGATCGACGGGGTAATTCGCCTGGATCAGGCTCAGGATCGATGCAGGCGGGATGGGGGTCATGAGACTCCGGGCGAACTTCTCCCCCGTGAGGGGGCTGTAGGTGATGGTGGGCCGGTCGATGTAGCGGGCGGCGCCTCCAACCGATTGAGTATTGGTCAGGGCAGCAGTGAAGTGATGCACCCAACCGAGCCGGGCGTCCAACTGGCTCTCGACGGAGTACTGATTGATCACCGACGCCACGTCCAGGAAGGTTGGCGCATCCCCATAGCGCATCTTCACCATGTTGACGAGCATCTGGTCCTTCCAGGAATCAGGAATGGCGGTGGTGTAATCGTACCGGTCGCGGGCAACGCTGTGCGGGCCAACGCCCGCGCACCCTGCTGCGAAAGTCAAGAGCAGGCCCATGAAAACGAATGTGTTGA
>CAZEOY010000469.1:0-3556 GCA_964513835.1 uncultured Syntrophobacteraceae bacterium | reverse complement strand
TGATAGCCGCGGGCGGAACGCAAGGGCGCCCGCATCAGATAGTGGCTGCCCCAAAGTGGGATGGCTGCACTCATGTCCACCATTTCGCTGAGATCCTGGACCTGACTCCCCAGACGAATGCCCACGATGGAGTTGGGCGCATCGGCATAAGCCATGGATAACACCCCCAAACCCACGAAAAAGCACACTGCGGAAACGACAACACCTATTCTGTTCATCCCCGTCCTCCTCTCCTTCCGTTGATGATCATACTTGCTTTTTAGTCTTTGTCATTCCATTGTGCAACGGAGGCTGCCCGAAATCGGCCTGTATGACAAGTCCTCGAGGCTGTGGGGCAACGAAGGCGCCAAGCAAGACAACTCATGCGAAGGTGGAGAGGGTGATGGATCTCGACTACCTGGGAAGGCTGGCCAAAGAAGCCGGCAAAGCCATTATCGAAGTATACCGGACGGACTTCGCAGTGGAAAGCAAGGACGACAGGTCCCCGCTGACTCTGGCCGACACCCGATCCCATCAAGTCATTGCGGAAGGTTTGAAGTCGAAATATCCCGACATTCCCGTCCTCTCCGAGGAAGGCAAAGAAATTGCCTATGCCGTTCGCAGGAGCTGGCCTCGGTTCTGGCTCGTAGATCCCCTGGACGGAACTAAGGAGTTCGTCAAGCGCAATGACGAATTCACCATTAACATCGCCCTCGTAGAAGGGCAGAGTCCTGTTTTGGGTATCATTTATCTCCCTGTTTTTGACAGGCTCTACGTGGGGGACGTCCTACAAGGCTGTTGGGAAATGGCGGAGGGACAAACCCGTCGCCTGCATGTTCGACAGCCCGGGAACGCGAATCCCATTCGAGTGGTCAAGAGCCGCTCCCATCCCTCTCCCAACCTGCAGACACTTCTGGAGAAACTGCCAGGGCACGAGGTCCTCACGCGGGGCAGCGCCTTGAAGTTCTGTGCAGTTGCTCGCGGAGACGCCGACTTCTATCCTCGCTTCGGACCGACCTGGGAATGGGACACCGGAGCCGGTCAGGCCATCGTCACAGCAGCCGGCGGCGTCCTGCTGGACCCTTGGGGACGGCCCTTTGCCTATAATAAGGAAAGCCTGCTCAATGGCCCTTTCCTTGTGGCGTGCAGTGAAAAATGGCTCTCGGAAACGGGCCTGCTCGAAACTGCCGCAAGACTTGCTCATACCGAAAAATAGAACGTTTCGGCTTTTCAGAACGCCTGTCCTGCAGAAGAATCAAACCGGTCCCCCCCCTTCACCCACCGTCTGCATTGTGCGCAGGAGATTCAGCTCCGGCACGGACCGCGTCACCGTTAGAGCCGTGACCTCTCCAGCCCCCGAGCGCTTGAGCTCCCTGGCACACTCACTGAGCGTGGTGCCTGTTGTGTAGACATCATCCACGAGCAGAACCCTCTCCCCTGAAATGGTTTCCGGCAAAAGCACCTCGAAGGCATTCTTCACATTGCTCAACCGCTCTTCCCGATTCAGCCGAGTTTGAGGTTCGGTCCACTGTTTTCTGGTGAGAATATCGAACCGCACGTCGCGCCGGAGGCGCCTGCCCAGTTCACGGGCCAGAAGCGCAGCCTGATTGAAACCCCTTTGGCGGACACGTCGGGTATGGAGCGGCACGGGAACAATGATCCCCTGGTAGACCTGCATTTCCTTTTCCATGCATTCGATCAGGAGTTGCACGAGAGACGGTACGTGGTGCAAACGCCCCCCGAATTTCAGCGCATGGATACAGTCACGGGCAATGCCTGTGTGAACGACTGCGGATCTGGCGCGATCAAAATGGAAGGTCGAGGTCAGGCATTCCCCGCAATGGTGGCCGGATGCAGCAGGATTCTTGGGGTAGGGTTTGCCGCATAGAGTGCACAGAGGAGAGCGGATCAACTCGATGCGGCTCCGACAATCGAAGCACCAGAAATGCTCATCATCCCGGAGGCAGGTCCTTTCGCAGCCACTGCACTTGCGGGGAAAGACCAGTTCAAAAAGGGACTCTTTTAGGGAGGAAATCCCTTTCCTGATGCTCGATCCCCAAAATTTGACCCTATCTCTTCCGGCCACTGTCAGATGGATCCTGAGGTGCGCGAGCGGGCGCTCCCCGCTGGCAAACGGTTGATAATGAAAAGGGCGCCAGGTTCTGATCGCGCCGGTCCTTTCCCTCCTGACCTTCCCCTATTCATCGGAGTTTGGCATTGACATCTGGAGGGAGTATGCGTTTAGTTTTTTTTGAAGAACGGTTTCAGCCCCTCCCCACACCTCCCTGGTTTGAGAGTGTGAGCCTCGGCATGGGAAACGTGAGGTTGCATCCGGAAACGGATGCGGTCCTCCATGCGGAGAGGGGAGCAGGATGTGCGCATGCAGCGGACCGGATCCTGCCTCGCCTTTCAGTTGGGATCGGTCTTTTTTTGCTTCCTCGTTATGCACGATCTGTCGCAACGGGGATCCATTGTTCAGCCATTCTTTACTTGAAAGAGGAATAACCGTGAGCGTCCTGACAGATGGGTTGACCGAGGCAGCCCGACTTTTGATATCTCTGGATGGCGAAGTGCTGGAGATTGCAGCCCGAACCACCGTAACCGCCACCTTCATCAGCGTGCTGATCGGTATCCCCATTGGCACGCTGCTGGCTTTGAAACGTTTCCTGGGGCGCGGGCTCATGGTAAGTTTGGTGAATTTTGGCATGGGGCTGCCCCCCGTGGTTGTCGGGTTGGGAACCTGGCTGTGCCTCACTCGGTACGGCCCGCTGGGATTCCTCGGGCTGCTTTATACGCCGACAGCCATGGTCATTGCACAAGCCATCATCGCCTCTCCCATCGTGGCGGGGTTCAGTCTGGCGGCCATTCAGGCTGTTCCAGGCAAGATCCACCTGCAGATCTTGTCCCTGGGGGCGACCCGAATCCAGTATGTTCTGCTCCTCCTCTGGGAAGCCAGGCTTGGCATCCTGGCGGCGGTCATTGCCGGTTTTGGAGGCGTCATCAGCGAGGTGGGCGCATCCATGATGGTGGGAGGAAATGTTCGAGGTTATACGCGTGTCCTGACGACAGCCACTGTGCTCGAGGTCTCCAAAGGCCGGTTCGAGCTGGCGACGGCACTCAGCATCATCCTGCTGGTCCTCACCTTCGGAATTGTGGCAATCCTGAGCTACCTTCAGCAGCGCAGGAGGTCTGCGTGAATCTATCTTTTTCTGACGATCTCAGATCATTTCAGAGCCTGGCTTTGGCAAGCCGGACCAGGTCCTGGACCACGTCCGGAACCGTCTTGAACTCGTGGGAGAACCATGTTTTCAGGAACTGGGCGTCCGCGACGAGCTCCGGCGGATCGCCGGGTCGGATCGGCCGCTCGTGCACGTTGAGCTTCTTCTGGAGCGCCGATTCGACGGCCGCCAGAAGCTCTCGAACCGATGTGCCTTCTCCCTTTCCCACGTTGGAGACCAGCCTTTCCTGACCCTGAAGCACATCGATGGCGCGGATGTGAGCCTGGGCAAGATCCATGACGTACACATAGTCTCGAACTGCGGTGCCGTCCCTGGTGGGATGGTCCGTCCCGAACAGG
>CAZEOY010000468.1:0-3574 GCA_964513835.1 uncultured Syntrophobacteraceae bacterium | reverse complement strand
GCTTTCTTGCCGATGCGATCGCGGCGGGCATCGACGGACTGATCGTCGTGGATCGGCTGACTAAGAGGTTCAGTGAGATCACAGCCGTTGACGGGATATCCTTTGCAGTGCATCAGGGAGAGCTCTTTGGCTTCCTCGGACCCAATGGTGCGGGCAAGACCACAACCATCAACATACTGACAGGGCTTGCCAGGCCTGACTCGGGGGCCATCAGAATCGCGGGCATGGAATGCACCAGGAGCCCTAAAGCAGCCCAGCACCTGATCGGGGTTATTCCCGACGAGAGCAACCTGTATCCTGAGTTGTCAGGTTTTGACAACCTCTGCTTCTGCGCCTCACTTTACGGCATGCCTAAAAGAGAGCGCCAAAAGCGGGCGGGAGAACTTCTGAAAGATTTCGGTCTGCAGGAAGCGGCACATCGGAAATTCGGCGGGTATTCCAAGGGGATGAAACGCAAACTGACCATTGCTGCGGGTATCATCCACTATCCACGGATCCTGTTTATGGATGAGCCCACGACGGGTATCGATGTGGGCAGTGCGCGACAGATCAGGCAGCTTATTGGCGAACTTCACCGTGCGGGGACAACGATTTTCCTCACCACCCATTACATTGAAGAGGCCGAACGGCTCTGTCAACGGATCGCCTTCATCGTGAAGGGGCGGGTTGTGCGGGTGGATACCATTGCGAGCCTGCTGCAACCGATCCAGGAGAGGAAAGCCATGGTCATTTCTGTTCAGAACGCTGAGAGTGACCTGTGCGGCCGACTTGCGGGGGCCTTCCCCCATCTGGAGTTTAGAGCTGACACTACGGAGCAGATCCGCGTCGAGTCCGCGGAATCCATCAGCGTCGGCCCGCTTTTGCGTTTCATTGAGGACCAGGGCGTCGAAGTTGCCGAAATCCGCAGGATCAGGCTTTCATTGGAGGAGGTGTTTGTTGAGGTCACCGGAATCGAGTTGGATGCCATGAAAAAGGAAAAGGAAAAATCGGGAGGCGGTTCGTGAAGCGGTGGATAGCTTTCTGGAATATCATGCTGAAAGATATGCGAGCCTATTATCTGAAGCCGCCCAACATCAGCTGGGGGCTTATGTTTCCTGTGGCCTGGACCGGGATGTTCTTCATCAAATCCGGCGGCGGCATGGACAGCATTCTCACGCTGCTCCCTGGTGTGATCGCCATTTCTATTCTTTTCGGCACCACCTCCATGCTGGCCGTGACCGTGACGTTCGAAAAGAAGAACCGGTCGTTCGAGCGACTGCTGCTCGCCCCGATTCCATTGGGGATTCTCATGCTGGCCAAAACGAGCGGGGCCATTCTGTTCGGGATGGCCAACGCCTTCGTCCCCATCGCCCTGGCTCTATTCCTGACCGATCTCTCCCAGGTTGCCTGGATGACTTTAATGCCCGCTGTCGTATTGATCGCGATCGTCTCGACCTTCCTGGGCCTCTTCATCGCAGTTTCAGTGAGTGAGGTCTTTGAGGCGCAGACGTTTTCCAACTTTTTCCGATTTCCAATGATCTTTCTCTGCGGGTTGTTCTTTCCAGAAGAGTCTCTTCCAGACGTCCTGCGTCCCCTGTCTTATCTGCTCCCCCTGACCTATGGAGCCGACATCCTCCACGGCTCGGTCCATGGAAAGAGCCTCATGCCCCTGGGCCTTGACTTTTGCATCATCAGCGGGTTTTGCATCATTCTGTTTTGCATCAGCTTGAGAAATATTCACAGAAAGTGGATCGCCTGAGTCCTACCAAACAGCCGTACACGCCAAGTTGCTTTCTCCTCCTCACAACCCTGGTGACGTCGGCCTCCGGGAGGATATCGAGCGACCATTCCGTCCGCTGCAGAGAGGCAATGAAATGGACGATATGCCTGTACACATGGAAAAACTTGAAGCTCATCATGCTCATTGCAGTCCATCGCTGGTTTCACTTTTCATCGCCTTTCTCAGATTGGGGATCACCGCTTTCGGCGGTCCCGCCATGATCCCTTATGTCCGCCAGATTGCCGTCGAGCGAGGTCACTGGCTTGACGGCGAATCCTTCCAGGACGGTGTCGCCCTCTGCCAGACGATTCCAGGCGCGACCGCCATGCAGACGGCCGCGTTCGTGGGATTGAAGTCGCGGGGCTTAGGCGGCGCGGCAGTGAGCTATGTCGGATTCATCCTGCCCGCTTTCCTTTTCATGCTGGCACTCTCTTATGCTTATGCGCGCACCCACCAGCTCCCGGCAGTTGTCGCCATCTTTAGCGGCCTCCAGGCTGTCATCGTGGCCGTGGTTGCCAATGCGACCCTGTCCTTCGGAAAAACCTCCCTCAGAAGCTGGAAAAGCGTGGCTCTCGCTTTGATTGCTGCGGCGCTTTTCTGGCTCAGGGCGAACCCGGTCCTCATCATTATCCTGGCCGCTCTTCTCGGCATGCTTCTGGACGGCAGACCGACTGCATCTCGCAGCTTCCACCATTCGAGCCAAATGCCGCATACGACTCAGCCGCTGCTGCTCCTTTTCCTTGCTTCAGCCGCAGGACTCGCCCTGCTCCTCTTCCTCAGGAAGGAGTTGTTCCATCTTGCTGTGCTCATGGCCAAGATCGATCTCATAGCCTTCGGCGGCGGATTCGGCTCCGTGCCCATCATGTTCCACGAGATCGTCGAGGTTCGCTCCTGGATGGACGGTCATACATTCCTCAACGGGATTGTTCTGGGTCAGTTCACGCCCGGCCCCATCGTGATCACGGCAACCTTTGTGGGCTACCTGGTGCACGGCTTCCCCGGAGCGATCGTAGCCACCATCGCCATCTTCCTGCCTTCCTTTCTCATTCTGATCGGGGTTGCCCCCTGGTACGACCGGATGCGCTCATCGCCTTGGTTCACCAAAGCCATCGGCGGCATCCTGTGCTCATTTGTCGGCCTGCTCCTCTCCGTCACCATCCGTTTTGGACTGAATGTTCAACGGGACTGGACACATGTGGCTCTGGCAATAGCTGCTTTTGCGGCGCTCTACTATAAGGTGGATATTCTCTGGGTTGTCCTTGCGGGGACTGCAGTATCGGCATTCGCCTTTTAGGGATCTCACGGAAAGGATTCGACCCATGTGGATTGTCCAACTCGCCCTTCGCCGCCCCTACACCTTCGTGGTGGCGGCGCTGGTACTGCTTCTGCTGACGCCCTTCGTGCTGATTCGCACGCCTACGGACATCTTTCCGAACATCAACATCCTGGTCGTGAGCGCCGTGTGGCTTTACAGCGGGCAGAGCGCCAAAGAAATCGAGCACCGCATTAAAGGGTGAGGTTCTGGCTGGAAGCCATGCCCAGGAGCGCTTCACGGAAGCGAAGATGGAGCAGGTCCTGAAGCTTCCCGCAAACACGACCCTGTTTGTTGTGAGGGGCCGCAGAACGGCATCGTGAAGGCTGGGGGCAATGTGGAGGTGCGCACCGTGAGGATCGGGCGGGACGTTGGCCAGACGATTGAAGTCCTCATAGGATTGGATGCAATAGGCCGTGTGATCCTGAACCCTTCGGAATCGCCAACAACCGTTACCATTCGGGCCTCGTCACCTATCTCGAAGTGGCGACGGCGCAGAACGT
>CAZEOY010000467.1:1867-3582 GCA_964513835.1 uncultured Syntrophobacteraceae bacterium | reverse complement strand
CCACCCTCCATGGGACTTTGCGCACGCTCCGAACCGAGGTGCGTGACGTGGTGGTCGAGCGGCTGCGGCAAATGTTGAAAGGGCTGGAAGCGGCCTACGGTGTCGTGGCCGACCTGGAGGTGGTGAACGGGTATCCGTTGCTGGAGAACAACCCCGTGGTGGCTGAATACGCCCAAAAGGTCGCCTCGGAAGTCCTGGGGCCGAACCGGGTTCACGTGGAGCCTCCGAGGATGGGCGCCGAAGACTTTGCCTATTTTCTGCAGCGCTTCCCGGGAGTTCTGATCCGTCTGGGCTGTCACGACCCCGAGGTGGGCTTTCAGTACGGTCTTCACTCGCCCAGTTTCAACATCGACGAACGGGTACTGGACATCGGGGTGGGGCTTTTTGTGACGCTGATCGAGCGCAGATATGCCGAGACCTGATAGGTGCCCTTTTACCCTTGGAAATGCTCGAGGTGCGATCCATTGGCGGTGAGCTTTGGACCGCATCGGGGTTACTCCGCTTTCTCCCTTTCAGAATAGAGCCCGATGTCGAAACGAGCTCCATCGATCTCAAGATAATAAGTTCCGGCCCCCTGATCCTCTTCGATGTAGCGGGCCAGCTCGTAGTAGGCGACCTTGCCGAATCGCGTCTTCAGGCGCCGGGGTGTGGTGAGGCAGTAGAGGGCGGCGAAACCGGGCGCCACGGAGAGGGTTTCGGGGAGCAGGGGTTCCCGCCGCCCGTCCTGAAGCTCCAGTTCGACCTCGGTCAGTTGCCCCTCGGTATCCTTCCTGGGGTACACATACCGGACCCAGAGGGGGGCATCGGCGACCCGGACGGGGTGCACCTCCCCTTCGCACCGGATGAAGTAGCCTCCATCTTTTTCGATAAGAGACCGGCTGAGCACTCTGAAAAGCTGTTCGTCCGTGACGGGGTTTCCCTCACAGAACCAGCTGCCGTGCTCGTCGACAAAGTAGTCGTAACGGTGTCTTTGTTGAGACTGGGTCATCGTATGGAACCGTGAAAGGACGACCTGTCACACGGGCAAGCTTCCCTTGGTACAACGCCATACAATAGAGTGTCCGAACGCCTCGTTTGTCATTCCCGCGAAGGCGGGAATGACGTGCAGGCAAAATGGACACCTCATTCTGTGGACCTGCACTCAGCCCATGCACCCGGTTTGGCGAGACGGCTTGACCTTCATTCCCCAGCATTGCCGCATCGAGCAGAATTATTTCAGAGTTCGAAGTCTACGGCCAGGATGCTGCTGCACATTTCCCGCACCCTGTTCAGAACGACCACGTGGTCCGGATGGACCTGGTAGCGTTTGAGTGCATCCAGATTCTCGAAGGCGGAGACCAGGCAGAAGTCGTAGGATCGTTCGGAATGGATGATGTCGCGCCCGAACTCGTAGAGCTTGATCTCAGGAATGCTCGCAGGAAGCGCTCCCAGCGACTTCTCGAGATCGGCGATCCGGGCATCCGTTGTCCCCTCCTTGAATTTCATGAAAACCACGTGCTTCAGCATGAATCTCTCCTTTCATCCGCTCACCCGGCTCTCGCGCAGCCTCCGATTGTCACCGATGCGGATGGTGATCTTCTGGGTGTCGAAGTATTCCAGGAGCGGGATCGTGTACTTGCGACTCGCCTGGGTCATTTCCTTGAACTGGGGAGTCGAGATCTCTCCGTGCTCCCTCAGGAATTCCACCAGCTTCCGTTGAAGGTCGGTCAATGCCC
>CAZEOY010000467.1:0-1857 GCA_964513835.1 uncultured Syntrophobacteraceae bacterium | reverse complement strand
ATGCCCCCGAGTGGAAGTAGATGTCCTCCTTCACCTTGACGAGGATGCCCTGGGAGAGCATCCACTCGAGGACGTCCTGGTGCTGACGGGGGGTGCCCTGAAGCTTGGCGGTGACCTCCTTGAAAAACGGGGGCTGAAGGCCTGCATCGCTGAAAGTTCTTTCGATCTTCTCCCGGATGACCTGTTCGTCCTTGGTCAAGTCAACTTTATGTGAAGTGAGGCGGACCCACTCCATCTCCTGAGCAATCTGCTCTTCTTCCACAAGTTGCCTCAATATGAAGTTGTAAAGCTTTGCATCCGCCGTTTCGGGCAACTGGGCGGCGAGCTCTTCCTTTGCCATGCCGGTCTTGAGCGGGAATTTCTTGTGATGTTCAGCCAGCGCGCCGAGAAGGGTCTGCTTGAGTTCGTCCAGCACTTGGGCATGGATCAGTCGGCGGTTTTCCTTGTCGTAAAGGATGACCTTCTTCTGGCTGATGAACTGCTGCAGGCTCTTTTCCAGAACCTTCGAGGGGACGTTGGCCCTGAGCCGCAGCTGGTCCTCGCTGAGTCCCATGCTCGACGCATCGCGGGCATGCCACAGGATGATGCTCGGCTCGTCGCCCCGGAGCAGGACCTCGAGCCCTTTGGCGGCCTCGATCTTGTGATGCCCCTTGTGCTTGATGGGCAGGGGATGAAGGATGCTGCCGCCTCCAATAGTCTGGACCGGCGAGTAGGAGCGCATGACAAAACGATCGCCCCTGAGGGCGGCGATGGGATGGTCGAGCCGGATCTGTGCGAAGGCCTGTTTTCCGGGGAGGACTTCGTCCTGGTCCAGCAGGACCACCGTGGCGATGTGCTCGGCCGTTCCCGTATGGAATCGGATCTTTGCCCGGTTTTTGAGGGGGCGGGGAGCGCTGCCAAGCATGTGCAGGTGGACATCCACCATGTGCGTGGCCACAAGGGCTCCCGGAGTCGCGATGACTTCCCCCCGCTGGATGAGCAGCCGCTCGATGCCCTGCAGGTTGATGGCCGTGCGCTGGCCGGGGTAGATTTCCTGGACCTCTTCGTTGTGAACCTGTAAGCCTCGCACTTTGGTCTTGTGCATCGACGGGTATATTGTGACGGGATCGCCCACCTTGAGCCTGCCGGAGAGGCTGGTTCCCGTGACGACGGTCCCGAAGCCCCGCATGCTGAAGACCCGGTCCACCGAGAGTCGAAACGGTCCGTCCGGGCTGCGGGCCTCGATTCCGGAGACGATGCGGTCGAGGGCGGCCCGAAGCTCATCGAGGCCTTCTCCCTTGACCGCCGAAACGGGGATGATCGGGCTGCCTTCGAGGAACGTGCCCTTGAGAAACGTGGCCACGTCGTCTTTCACCATTTCGATCCATTCCGGGTCGTCAACGAGATCCGTCTTGGTCAAGACCACCAGTCCCTTTTTGACCCGAAGCAGCTCGCAAATTTCCATGTGCTCCCGCGTCTGGGGCATGACGCCTTCGTCGGCGGCGATCACCAGGGCCACGAGATCGATGCCCGTGGCTCCCGCCACCATGTGCTTCACGAATCGCTCGTGTCCTGGAACGTCCACGATCCCGAGCCGTTCTCCGCTGGGGAGGACCATGTGGGCGAACCCCAGCTCGATGGTAATTCCCCGGAGCTTCTCTTCCTTGAGGCGATCCGTATCGATCCCGGTCAAAGCCCTGATGAGGGAGGTCTTGCCATGATCGATATGTCCTGCGGTTCCCAGTACGACCTGCTTCATAGGTTCACTTCCGTCCGTTGGCTCATGGCTCGTGAGAGTACTGTGAGACGCTTCCGGCTCTGAATCATGTCCTCAATGGGTAAATTAGCAGAAGGATTGCACTCACTTCAAGGATTTAC
>CAZEOY010000466.1:0-3587 GCA_964513835.1 uncultured Syntrophobacteraceae bacterium | reverse complement strand
ATCAAAACCACGGCCTCAGCATCGGAGGCAGCAATGCGATGAAGCCCCTCTTCCACGTCCAGGGTGCCCCGGATGTAGGACCCCCTGGCCACAGGGGCCAGGTTGTGCTGCTTGAGGGCGAGCTCCATGCCCGTCAGCCCGTCGAAGCCGAAGGCGTCGTACTGGTAGAACACGGCGATCTTGCTGAGCTTAAGGTCGCCCACAAGGCGGCTGATGGCGGCCATCGTCTCCTGGTAATAGGAGGCCCGTACGTTGATGACGTATCGGTTCAAAGGCTCCCGAAGCGCATTGGCCCCCGTGAACATCCCCAGAAGCGGGATTCTGGCCTCTTCGACCAGGGGCAGGATCTTGACAGTCGTGGGAGTACCGACATAGGAGAAGAGGGCAAAGACCTGATCCTCCACAATGAGCCGCTGCGTGTTCGCCAGGCACTTGGGAGGATCATAGCTGTCGTCATAGGCAATGACCTTGATGGTCCGTCCGTGGATTCCCCCGCTGGCATTGACGTGCTCGATGTAGGCCTGGTAACCCTTGAAAGTCTGAGTTCCCAGGTAGCTGGCATGCCCCTGGAGGGCCAGGGATGACCCCAGCAGGATTTGGGTATCGGTGACTCCCTGAGTCGTCTCCGACGCGATCATGGAAGTGTCGGTCGGCTGGCAGGCCATGAGAATCCCCAAGACCATCAGCGATCCTGCCATTGCACGGAACAGTCCCTTCACCAGCGGCCCCCTTTCAGCGATACATGGGATATTCTCAAAAGGCTGGCTTGCGGTCGGAAACAATCATCTGAACGAATCGGAAGCTCCCGTTTTCCTTTAACATCACGCTACTTATAACATAACGAAAAGCATAGCACTATACGACTTTTTCCCAACGGCTGCCTGAATGAAGAGCTCACACAGGCCGTGACTTCCGGGCAGGAGAAGGCAAAACCTTTTGCCCCGGTCTCTCGGACCTCGTCTATAGGGAGCCCCGTGAAAAAATCCTGCGAATCAGACATCTTTCTTTATGCAACGCATCGACTTCGGAGTTATTTTCAGTGTTGAGGATCTGCATCCCGGCGAACCGACCAAAACACAGGAGGGGCAACATGAGACGTTTCATCACGCGAAGTGGGATGTTGAGTGTTTCGATGCTGATGTTGGTTCTTGCGTGCGCCTCCTGGCTGCCGCCGCCTGCCTCGGCCGTCCCGGACGAATGGCCCAGGCGCTTCCAAGATCCCCAAGGGGAGGTCCTGGTCTACCAGCCGCAGCTGGAGGATTTCAAGGACGACAAGCTCTCGGCTCGGGCAGCCGTATCGACCCGCAAGAAGGATATGAAGCATCCTGTGTTCGGTGTCATCTGGATTGATGCGCGTGTTGCGGTCGATCGAGATACACGCATGGCCAGAATTTATGACATCAAAGTGACCAACGCCAGCTTCCCCAACGCCACGGCGGAGCAGGCGGCCAAGTTCAAGGAGTTCATCAATGCCCAGATCGAAGGCGATGTGAACACCATTGCCCTGGACCGGCTGGTGGCCGCCATGGATCTGGTGGAAAAACAGCGGGAAATGGATGATCGGGTCAACAACGATCCCCCGAAGATCGTCTACCGCTCCCAGCCTGCCGTCCTCGTGCTGTTGGATGGAGAGCCCAGGCTTCTGCCCGTCCCCGACTCCACGCTCATGCGGGTCGTCAACACACCCTTCGTGATGTTTTATCTGCCATCGGATAAAGCTTACTTCCTCAAGGCGGGGGAGACCTGGGTGACGACCAGCGCTCTTCAGGGACCCTGGAAGCCGTTGGAGACCTTGCCCAAGGCAATTGAGGAGATCGAGGAGAAGGCCAGGCGCGAAGCAGCCAAACAGGCTGCGGAACAGGAAGAAAGACCCTTACGGGCCGCGACTGAGGGGGCCGGAAAGCAGATCGAAGCCATGCAGGGAGGGGATCTGCCTGAAATCGTCGTGAGCACGGAGCCCGCAGAGCTCATCGTGACGGAGGGTGAACCCCAGTACACGCCCATTGAGAATACCAACCTGCTCTACGTGAGCAACACCGAAAACAGCATTTTCATGGATGCAGACGACAAGCAGTACTACGTACTGCTTTCCGGGAGATGGTTCAAGGGCGGCTCCCTGGAGGATGGTCCCTGGTCTTACGTGCCTTCGACGAAACTGCCGGCTGATTTCGCCAGGATTCCCGAAGGATCCGCCAAGGGCTTCACTTTGGCCAGCGTCGCGGGCACAGAGCAGGCCAGGGAAGCGGTCATGGACATCTACATTCCCCAGACGGCTGCCATCGACCGCAAGAAGGCCACCATTGAGATTCAGTACGACGGTGAGCCAAAGTTCGAAAAGATTCCCAACGTGGATGTCGAGTATGCGGTGAACACTCAGGACGCGGTGTTCAAGACCAAAGGGAAATATTACGCCTGCGTGCAGGCTGTCTGGTATGAATCCACATCTCCAAACGGCCCGTGGAAAGCGAGCGTGGAGGTGGCGGGAGACATTTACAGGATCCCACCCAGCAACCCTCACTACAATGCCAAGTACGTGAAAGTCTACGACTCCACCGAGGATGTCGCCTATGTCGGATACACTCCGGGCTATACGGGCAGCTACGTGGCAGACGGGGCCGTCGTGTACGGCACCGGCTACAGGTATCCGGCCTACTACAGCCCGTCGACCTATATCCCCTATCCGACGACCTACGGCTTCTCGGCAGTTTACAACCCGTACCAGGCCGTCTGGGGTTATCAGCCCGTCTATTACAATCCCTACGCCTGGCTGGTTCCGGCCGTAGTGGGTGTCGGCGTGGGGCTCGCCATAGCCGCCATCTACGACAACTGGTGGGATGACTGGCGTTATCCCTATCGCCGCGGGTGGTGGGGTTATGGGGGCTATCGCTATCACAACATCCATCACCATCATTATTATCACCACCGCAGAGCCAACTGGCGGCCTCGGCCCACGCCCTACTGGCGACCGGGCGACCGTCCCACATGGCGACCGGGCGACCGTACCGGTTTTCGCCCCGCAGACAGACCGTGGAGAAGGGGTGACCTTGCCAGGCGTCCCGCTGTTCTCCCGGCCAACCGGCCCAACCTTTACAACCGCCCGGGCATGGAAAACAGATTGGCCGATGCATCCCAGATCAGGCCGGCTCGCGCCGAGCGCGCCCAGTCGCGTCGCGACAGGCAGGCCGCCACACCCGAAAGGCGTGCAGCAAGGCAGACCAGGCCGACATCCGAACAACTGAGGAGGAACAATGTCTTCACGGACAGGGACGGGAACGTCTATCGCCGTGACAGGCAGGGCAACTGGCAACGGCGTGAGGCGGGGAGGTGGTCCAGTGTGGATCGGACCGAGCGTGACCAGGCGAGGCAGCAGCAACGGACCGACCGGGCTTCGAGGCAGGAGGCAGCGAGACCGGCTCAACGGCCTTCCACGGATACCAACCGCCTGAACCGGGAGTTCAGGGCCCGGGAACGGGGAGCCGAGCGCGCTAATCAGTTCAATCGTTCTCAGAGCTTTCAACCGCGCTCGTCAGTCGAGCGTTCCTCAGGAAGGCGCGGGGGTGGGTCGAGCTTCCGGGGTGGAGGAGGCA
>CAZEOY010000465.1:1508-3596 GCA_964513835.1 uncultured Syntrophobacteraceae bacterium | reverse complement strand
GAATCCTCTCGCAGCCATCATCAATGGGCAGGATGTCAGCTTGATGGACCTCTTGGAAGTGAGGGCGGGTCTGGAATGCAATGCCGTGGCTCTGGCTGCCCGGCGGGCCACCGACGAAGATGTCCGCGAGATCGAGAGGAGTGTCCAGGACATGGCTGCAGCAGTCGGCACTGGAAACCTGGGGAGCGACGCCGACATCGCTTTTCACATGGCGATAGCCTATGCCACCCAAAACACCGTCCAGATTCATATCATGAAAAGCCTTTACGACCTCCTCTTCTATGGTATCCGGGAGAACCTTCAGCACCTGTATACGGAACCGACCAATCTGGACAAGGTTCTGCAGCAGCACACCGACATTCTCAATGCCATTCGTCAGCGCGATCCGGATGAAGCCTACGCAGCAATGAAGCGGCATATATCCTTCGTCCAGGACCACTTCAAGGAGCGAAGCCCAGGGCAGGAATCGTCATGGCAAGTCACCCCGGGGCGATGACCGGCAAACTGGTCGAAGGAAATGGATTCGACCCACCCTCCCTTGCCTCCCGAGGCGTTGCCGGAGCCTCATTGCGGGTGACCCGAGAGAGAGCGCATCATGAGGGCATCAAAAGCTCTCTCCTCAGCGCAAATTCAGTGGACCGCGACTTGCCGGGCGAGCCCGTCACTGTGATTTCCCCTGAACCTCAAGGGTAAATCTGGGCACCCGCGGATCGTTGGTTAAGACAAGAGACCTCGATTTCTTGCCGTTTTGAAATGCATTGGGATAGAGTTTTATGGTTACTTTCCCCTCGGCGCCGGGGAGTATGGCCTTATCACAACTGGCCAGCGAGGTTCCGCACCCGGGCTGGACCTTTTTGATCTCCAAGACCCCGGTCCCTTTGTTCCTGATCACGAACGCATGACGGTAGTCGGTCCCCTCCTTGACCTCTCCGAAATCAAAATACGCCTCGGGGACCTCCAGGGCAGGAACTCCAGTGGCGGCTGCCGAAACAAGGGCGGTATCCGGTTTTGCTGCTTCCTTCCCATGCTCGGGACTGTGTGCACATCCCGATGCCACCACCATGGCGAGCAATATCAAATTGGCAATCGATCTGGTCTTCAATGGCTTCTCCTGACAGGTTGATGAACTTCTTCCAGCTCTGAAATGCAGATTCGTGAAGCTATCTTAAATCGATTGGCTGCGGATTGAAAGAGAATATGGTGAGAGCCAGGACCCGACCGCACCGCTCTCGAATCAAGCCCATTGGCCTGCGCCGGGCCGCGAGCACGGGCGGGTGCAAAGCCCGCCCTGACCGGGCCCCGCACCCGGCTGCCTGCGGGACTTTCCAAACAGGCTCTCATGGAGGCTGGGCTAATCCAAGTCCGACTCCATCTCATTGAAGGCATCCTCGAGCACATACAGGAGGCGATCAGCTCGGGAGAGATTCCAGTCGGCCATACTTTCCCGGATACTGTTGTGAGTCTTCAAGAGCAGATCCCTGTGTCGGAGAAGCACCTCGCGGAGCCTGGTGCCCTCGAACCGGTAAAGGAGGTGATCGAGCTGCCCTGCCAACTCGAAGAGTGAGGGATTCCGCTTGACCAGATCTGGATCCAGGCGCCCCAGATGCTCCGCCAGTTTGGGGTACGTCTCTTCGAAACCCTTTTGATAATGCGGACGTACCGTGACCGTCAGTTGCATGCATTTGCTCATGGATGATCCCCTTCATCACATTGGGCCACGTCGTCCCCGAGGCTGGGTCTTCAGGCTCAGGGGGGTGACATTCCTTCAGCACCCACGAAGAGCAACATCACCTGTTCTTGGGTGGCGCCTCGGCGTCATGGAAGGATTCCCGGCTTGGGAAATACCCTTGACGACTCTTGAAAACGCGATCTTCTGCTGATTGCCGTCTATGGCCTCATACGTCTGGCTGGAAATTCTTCGGAGCTGCCATCCTCTTGCAGCGCAAACTTCCTTCCTGAATTCCCAATACCCCATTTCCCCGGTGCCTTCCACATCGCCCGGTGCAGTTGCAGCGGCCCACGGTCCTGTCTTCTTGCCGGCTTCCATGGGTTTCAATTGCACTCGGATTGACATCCTGATGCCATTGA
>CAZEOY010000465.1:0-1498 GCA_964513835.1 uncultured Syntrophobacteraceae bacterium | reverse complement strand
TGAGCATCAGGAAACGGTCTCGACATAGACCTTTGATGCAATACAGGTCTCACTAACGGGCCGGTTCCGTCAAGACCTTTGATTATCGCCCAGAGTCCTGCACTCAGGTAATCCTGCACTCAGGTCAGGAAGCCATCGTCTTCCATGGGAGCGGTGTCAAGGCGCGTGAAAAGTGCTGCAAGAACTGGTCAAATGCTATATCTTTGCATAGGTGGTTCGGAGACTGAAAGAATCTGTATTTGCCCTGGAAGGGGATGAGAATGAGAAAACGGGTTGGTATTTTCGTTTGTTTATGGGGTCTGCTCACGAAACGGAAAAAAAAGCACGCTAGACTTCTTGCATCCGCTTCTGATTAGCCGGCTTGGGAGGGACTCCATAGTCCCGCCAGGTCTATTTCCACTTCTGCAAAGGGCACCGCGCGAACCTTGTCGTCCTCGACATAGCTTCCCAGCAGGACCCATCTGCCGTTCTGTAGCTCGAAAACATCCAGGGTTTTCGCAAGCGGGTCCACCAACCATAGGTACGGTACACCATGCTGAGCATAGACCGGCATCTTCTTGACCTTGTCCAGACGAGCTGTACTTGGCGATAGAATCTCACATACCCAGTCCGGTGGCACGGAAATCCAGTTGTGAGGCTCCTCACCGGGATATCTCTCCCGTTGCCACCCGGCCAAGTCGGGAACCAGAATGTTTTCAGCAAGTCCTGTTTCAGGTTCAACAAGGATAATCCACCCACCAGGTCCACCACGACCATAGCGGTATGGCGGCCCTATCTCGATCAAGATTGATGAGGCTGTTTCGGTATGTCGGCGCGAAGGCCGCGGAGTAACAAAGAGCTCACCATTGATGATCTCACCGGTCATATTTTCCGGAATGTTGTGGAGATCCTCATATATTGCATGCTTTCTCGCTGCTTCAGACATGGGTTCTCTCCTATTTTGAGAGCACCTCAACGCGAGGATCCACTCTCTGATGTGCCAGGTGCCATCGATCCCGATGACGATCGTTGCTCCCTGCTCAACAAACGGAAAAGACCGCACGTTTAGGAGAGCAGAGCGGGCGAGTGTGAAACTCCCCTAAGCCGTTCTGGCAGACCTCAAAAGACGCGAAACAGTGGCTGGATGGACATTGAAGAGTCTGGCAGCATCCGCTGCTGTCTTCTGACCGGAATTAACCAACTGTACGATTTCCTGCTGCTGCTGTTTCTTGAGCTTTGGGCGACGCCCCCCAACACGTCCTTGTTTCCGGGCCGCCTCCAGGCCGCTCCGTGTACGTTCACGCAGCATCGCCCGCTCGAACTCCGCAAACGTTCCTACGATTTGCATCATCATGCGGCCGGCGGGCGAAGTTGTGTCGATCACTTCAGTCAGACTGCGGAAATCAGCCCCGGCCTGATCGATTTTCTCCATTAGACTCAATACGTCCTTTAGAGAGCGGGATAGACGGTCGAGTTTCCAGACCACCACCACATCACCTTTGCGCAGTTGCCCCAACAA
>CAZEOY010000464.1:0-3627 GCA_964513835.1 uncultured Syntrophobacteraceae bacterium | reverse complement strand
CGCACACCGATTGGGTGCAGCCGCTGCATTGCGACACCGGCCAACTGGCCGACGTCTGTCTCATGGAGCCCGGTGCCTGAATGCGCACGGCTGAGAGCCGCAGGAAGCATTGCGTCCGGCTCGTTGGGGATATCCGCCCACCCGCCGGGAGTTATCCTCGAAGAAGAGGGCCTTCCCCAGCACTGCCGGGCGCAGGTCCTTAACCGGCTGATGTGGGCAGTCATTTGCACCCGAGTGTGCTAGCCCTCCATCCCGGCTCTGACAATCCATGCGGGGCGCGGGCCGCACATTCGCACCGGAACCATGCCCCGGACGATTTTCGTTCAATCCCCCTCCGCTTATTCGAGAAGGTGAGTCAATGAATCGTAATGTTCTGAAAAGACCGGGCCACGCCCCTTGAACATGTTCACATGGGTCAGAACGTATTCGGCTATGATTTGACGGTCCGACGAGCTGAAGCCATTGAAAAGAGAGAACATCTCCCTTTCATCGGGCACGGACTCCATTTCCTTCCAGATTTTTGCCGGATCGCCCGCTCTCGATCCCGCACCCTCCTTCTGGAGAGCTTCCAGCTTCTGACGGGCACTATCCAGAACTCCGTCAAGCTCCGCCTTCATGCGCTTGATCTCATCACGAAATTCATCCAGGGAACGGCAGGATGCCACAACATCGTCCCCTTCTCCACGTACGTCCCCCTGGAGCCTGAGCCGCACGGTGCACACGGCGTCAAGACCAGGCTGAACTTCAAGAATCCAATCTCTGGGCATCTCTTCTTCCTTTTCTCGGGGATTCCATTCGCTCGATCCCGTTGGAGCCCCCACGGGGTCACCGTGATGCAGCCGCCCCCCTGGCAGGAGGAGGCCATCCGTACTTCGGATGATTGACGCTGTATGGAACATGCTGAAGATCGACTCGCAGCTCTTTGGCCGCCTGCCACACGAGCCGACTTCCCTGCAGCCTGTCCTGATCGTCCAGAACGATGAAATGCAGTGTAATCGGATAACGCGCCATGAACTCAAGTCCAACCGTGCCGTCGCAGACCAGCACTTCCCAGCCGGGCATCTGTATTTCACCCACGCTGATCAGCACCGTCTCCGGCTCTGCCGAAACGTCCCCCTGAGAGATGATGCGGTGAGGGATGAAGCTTGGCTGGGAAAAGGTCCACAGCATCTGGTCCAGATGCTGCGCCGCCAGGGTCGACTCCGTCACCACCTGGGTCTTCTTCCCGGACTCATAGAAGAACTCCACCCACTGGCACAACAGGGCCCGCTGCTCGGCGGCCTTCGTTTCCAGAAAATACAGCATGCGCTTCAGCTTTCAGCAAGTCAGATGAAAGGCCCCCGCAACCTTGCGACCGGCCTCCCAGAAACGATTGAACGAATGGATGGCTTCATCGGTGGGTTCCTCGATGAGCCGGATCTTCATATCGGCGAGCACCTGCCGCAATTCTTCAGCGACATTCATCCTTCCCGGGGACCCCATTCCGACCACGAGAATATCAGGCTTCGCCGAGAGGACGTCCTCCATATCCGCCACATTGGCCCAATGCCCTTCACGGCGCCACCAGTTGGCCACCACTTCTCCATCGATGATCTTCAGGTCGCTCTGGTACTGGCGCCCATCAATGGTCATGCTGCCAAAACGATAGTGCTCGATCATCAAAGCCCCTTTCGGCCCCGGGCAGAGTATTTCCTAACCGTCCTCCCCCCAGAGAAACAACCCGGTTTCTTCATCCATGCTGCGACGCAGCGGCGTTTCTGTCAGAAACTCCCGAACTGTGAATTCACAGGCAAAGACCTCGGTGCCTTCGGCAAGGTGTCCGCCAAACGCACGCCCACTCTCGTCTCCCAGAACCACATGCGCGTGGACGAAGGCAACTCCATCCTTGAGCGAGACGTTTCCCATCAAAGATAAGATCTCCAGGTGGCGGCTCAAGTGAAGGAACGCATACTTCCTCTCAGCCTGATCGTAGTAGCCGATGCGGGCGCAAGTGACGGCTCCGATGGCCGACAGCTCTCCCTGAGCGATCTCCAACCCGCTGCAAATCCTCTGCAGAGATGACAAAAGATCGTCTCCTTTCTGCAGCCGTCCCATGATGGTCCTGCCCCTGGTAAATAGGCGTTCCATAGAGATGCCTCCTTTTCTGACTCACTGCATTCGTGTTCGCGAACGCTCTGATTCCGCTGCTCCATTCTCATTATGGTCATCCTCGCATGAAAGGCAAATCTTCTCCATGCAGCCTGAGTACGCGTGAAGACCCCATGGAAGAGGTGCGATCCTTTACTCGTCCCGGCGTCTCGAGTCAGCACGCCTGAACCGCTCATGCGACTCAATCCGTCTGCCGCAAGCCTGTCAGCAGCATATTCCGGCGACGTGAGCCCTGAATGCCACACATCCGCTTTGAGACGATTTTGCTTTTCCTTGCGAAAACCCTTGGCTATCATGCGTCGACTTGTGAAGAGTTTTGCGAAACTGGAGACTGCTTTCCCGACAGGAGCCTGACCCGCAGCATGATCGAGCATTTTCCTTTCTCGGCCCTCGTGGGCCAGGACCTGATGAAACGCGCCCTGCTGCTCAACGTCATCGACCCAACCATCGGGGGGGTACTGATCAAGGGTGAGCGGGGAACGGCCAAGTCCACGGGAGTCCGCGCCCTCATCGATCTCCTTCCCACGATCCGTGTCGTCTCCGGATGTGCATTCCAGTGTGATCCGGACGATCCCGGCGCGTTCTGCCCCTATTGCAGCGAGAAGCATCAAAGTGGACAGCCCCTTGAGGTGAAGGAGCGCAGCATTCGGCTGGTCAACCTCCCCATCGGAACGACCGAAGATCGACTGCTGGGAACCATCGACATCGAGAAGGCACTCAAGAGCGGCCAGAAGGCCTATGAGCCGGGGCTTCTGGCGGAAGCCCACCGCGGCATCCTGTACGTCGATGAAGTGAACCTGCTCAACGATCAGATCGTGGACCTCTTTCTCGATGCGGCAGCGTCGGGTCTCAACCTGGTGGAGCGCGAAGGGATCAGTTTCTCCCATGCCAGCCGCTTCGTGCTTGTCGGAACCATGAATCCGGAAGAGGGGGACCTGCGCCCGCAGCTCCTGGACCGTTTCGGCCTTTCGGTGAATATCGAAGGCATCCATTCCCTTCCTGAGCGCGTGGAGATCATCAAGCGTCGGCTCGCGTTCGAACAGAACCCGAGTGGATTCCGAGCCCTTTGGGCCGATAAGGACGCCGAGCTGGCCGAGGGTCTCGTGATGGCCAAGGAATCCCTTGCTCAGGTGGTCTTCAGCGAAGCTATCCTCGAGACGGCCGCGAAGTTGGCCATGGCCATGGAAACGGACGGTCACCGGGCTGATATCGTGATGACGAAGGCGGCTCGAGCCAATGCCGCCTTCGAAGGGAGACGGCGTGTGACGGCGGAGGATGTTCAGCTGGCCGCACGTCTCGCCCTGCCCCATCGGATCAAGAAATCACCCCTTCGCAAGGCCGAGTTCAACCAGGACAAACTTCAGGAGATCCTGAACCAGAGCTCTCCTCCCGAAGGGGCTCAAGAGGAATGGTCTCCCGTTCATCAGAATCAGCCGAAGGTTGTTTCCAAGACCATGGCTTACCAATCCCCCATTGAAT
>CAZEOY010000463.1:0-3628 GCA_964513835.1 uncultured Syntrophobacteraceae bacterium | reverse complement strand
CAGCCGGTGGACCGCATGACGGAGGCGGCAAACCGAATCGGCGCCACACACCTGGCGGAGCGCTTGCACGAGACCGGAGCCGACGATGAGCTGGATCGGCTGGCCCGCACCCTGAACGGCATGCTGGCCCGCCTGCATGGGGCCTTCAGCCAGGTGCGCCGCTTCACGGCCGACGCCTCCCATGAGCTCCAGACGCCGCTCACCATTCTCAAGGGCGAGTTGGAGGTGGCCCTGCGTTCTGCCAGATCTCCAGAAGAGTACCGGGAGACTCTGCAGAGCGGACTGGACGAAGTGAACCGCATGATTGAGCTGGTGAACGACCTGTTGCTTCTGGCGCGCTCAGAGGCTGGAGTTTTGCGCAGGGAGCGGCATCTTATAGATCTTGCCGAGCTTGTCCAGCAGGTGGGATTGCGAATGAAGATCATTGCGGATTCCCATTCGGTGGAGCTTTCCATCGGTACGACAGGGCCCGCCCTCGTCCTTGGGGATGCGGATCATCTCACCCGTCTCCTTTCCAACCTCGTGGAAAACGGGATCAAGTACAGCGGGGCAGGCGGGCGCGTCTCCATCCAACTGGAGCTCCAGGGGGATCGGGCAGCCATTCATGTCACTGACACGGGACCGGGTATCCCCGAGGATCTCCACGAGCAAATCTTTCAGCCTTTCTTCCGAAGTCCCGATGCCCTCACTCAGCGAGGGGTCGGTCTGGGCCTCTCCATCGCCCGGGCCATCGCCCTGGCCCACTTCGGTACCCTGGAGGTCCGGAGCAGCCCCGGCCGGGGAAGCACGTTCACCGTCCATCTGCCCCTGGCTGCTTCATGATCCGTGCTCTCCCCGTGGCGTCTCACCCCAAAGGCCCCAACAGCAGGGCGAGAGGCAGAATCAAGATCAGCGTTGAAACGACCCACCATACGGAGGCCGGTTCGTTTCGCACCCTGCCCCTCAATGCTATCCCTACGGTCACGAATGCGCTTATGGCCGCTACAAGCACGACTGCAAGCGCCATCAGCCCGCGAATCGCGCATCCCATGAGCGAGGGGGGCGTGAAGTAAAGTCCTACGATCGCTGCCGGAGCAACGGCCGGAATGACAATGTGTTTCACTGTTCTGGTCATCTCAACTCCTGAATCACGCGCACGATGCCGGCAGACAACGCAACCCTCGCCGTCACTCGCCCTTGGTTTCGACCACTTCACTGAAGATCATCACCATACCGAGAGCGATCGGTGCCTTGAGGGCATGTTGGTCCCCCACGCTCACGATTCCGCGATCGGAGGAAGCCAGGAAGCCTTTGATTTTGCCCAGGAGCCCTTTGGGCTGCTCCGTTTGCCTGGGCAGCCAGAGCATCTTCGCCACGAACTCCTCCCCGGCCATAATGGCATAATCACAGGAGCCGACTCCAAACATGCGGTCGGGGATGCTGGTTCGCAGATCCAAGATGCGATAGACCTCCCGTTCTCGGGCATCCAGCATTACAAATACGTTCTTTGTAATCGGGTTGACGAGCTTGCCCAGGATTCTCTGATCGAACTGCATGGCCATCTGCTCCCGGGGGTCCGTCACGATCCAGCGGGAGGGCATGATCTTGCGATTCGGCTTCATCTGCCAGATTTGGTTCTCGTGATCGGTAATGGCGAGAGTCGAAAAGGCGGCATGGCCAATGAGGTCGCATGCGGCCATGATTTGCTGGGTTCGATCGTCTGCCATCTCCAGGGTGTAACGATACTTCTTGGGCAGATCGCCCTTGCGGCGGAACTTGCGTACTCGATAGACGGCCTGCTCCACCGAAGCGCTCGTAGGTTCAGGCTTCAGCCTGAACGACTGCGGAGGGATGTCATTCATCATGGGGTTTCTCTTCCATTGAACGGACGCCGTAGCGTGATCAAAAGAATGCGGCCCTGCCGGCCACAACAGCACGCAGCAACAGATTGAAACCTGGCACTGTGGGAAGGTGCTTCCCTTTCGGCGGCCGCGCCATATCCCTCTCTATAACGTCAATCGCCGCCTCTTTGATGAGGCCAATCCTCGTCCGGGTGTGTCCGGGATTCCCGGCTTCCTGCTCCCCGTCTCGATCACTGCCCCCCTGAGCTCCCAAGGATGAGAGAATTCTAATACTCCCTTAATCCCCCTCTCATTTGGGTCTCTTACATTTCTCAACGATGGCCCGGCACTATTGTGCCGGTTGAGTAAAGCGTGACTTTGTCAATTTCTGAAGGGAGGATGAATCATGTTCGAAAACATTCAGGGCTGGTTGAGGAACAGAAGATGGGCAAGCCGCGGTGCGAGGGTCTTTGCCCTTGCATCCCTGTTGACGGGGGCGATGCTGGTATACGGACTGAGCTGGAATGGACAGCATCCGGCACTCGGAAACGCTCGGGCATCCGCCGTGGCGGACATGCCGGGAATCCCCGTTCAGGGAACGTTTGCGCCCATCGCTGAGAAGCTCTCCCCCTCTGTCGTGAACATCAAGGTTACTAAGGTCCAGAAAACGGATTTTCCGCTCCATGCACTGCCTGAGGGACCCTTTCGAGACCGTTTCGGCCACTTCTTCGACGACAAAGACATCGTCCCAAGAGGGCGGCCTGTGGAGGGCGCGGGGTCGGGTGTCATCGTCAGCGGTGACGGTCTCATCCTGACCAACAATCACGTGGTTGAAGGGGCAAAGGAAGTCCTGGTGACGCTGGCCGACCTGCGCGAGCTCAAGGGTGAGATCATCGGGCGCGACCCCCGCACCGACCTTGCCGTCCTCAGAGTCAGGGACGCAGGGGAACTGCAGGCAGCGCGCCTGGGGGACTCCGATAGCCTGAAAGTGGGTGACTGGGTCCTGGCCCTCGGGAACCCTTTCGGACTCAGCCACACCCTCACTTCGGGCATCGTCAGCGCCAAAGGACGTATGCTTGGAGCCGGTCCCTATGACGACTTCATCCAGACCGATGCCTCCATCAACCCCGGCAATTCTGGCGGCCCCCTCTTCAACATGCAGGGGGAAGTGGTGGGTATCAACACAGCCATCATTCCCAATGGTCAGGGCATCGGATTTGCCGTACCCGTCAACATGGCCAGGCAGCTCATGCCCCAGCTCGTGGAGCATGGCGAGGTCACCCGGGGTTACATTGGCGTCAATATCCAGACCGTCACCCGGGATCTGGCACGGGCGATGAACCTCCAAAAGCCCGAGGGCGCGCTGGTGGCTGACGTGGTTTCGGGCGGACCGGCGGACCGGGCGGGCATCAAGCGGGGGGACGTCATCGTATCCTTCGATGGCAAGGAAATCCGCGACAGCCAGCATTTGCCCGCAATCGTAGCAGCCACCCCTGTGGGCGGGGAGGTTTCCGTCAAGCTTCTGCGATCCGGCAAGGAAATGGAGATGCGCGTGAAGGTTGCGAAACTGGAGTCTCCGGACCTGCGCGCTTGGGCACCGGACGAGCCGTCCCAGTCCAGGTGGGGAATGGAGCTCCGGGATCTTTCGCCTGAAATGGCGAAACGCCAGGGCATTGAAGAGGGCGGAGTCCTGGTTGCGAACGTCAAGCCAGGGAGCGCTGCAGACAAGGCGTCCATTCGACGCGGAGACATCATTCTCGAAGCCAATCGAAAGCCCGTCGACTCCATCCAGGAGCTCAAGAAGGCGA
>CAZEOY010000462.1:0-3658 GCA_964513835.1 uncultured Syntrophobacteraceae bacterium | reverse complement strand
GCTGACGGGCTCGTCTTCATTGATGTGCTCGCCCTTTCCGCCCACTGCCGTGACGATGCCTGCGTACTTGTAGAAGTTGTAGTCCGGGTCTTTTCCCTGGTGATCCACCAGGAGATCCTCTTTCTCGTAGACGAATTCCAGAATGTCCTTCTTGCAGAATTCATAATCGGGCGTCAACTGGATGGCTGCCGTGGGGCAGGCCTCCTCGCAAAGCCCACAATAGATACAGCGCCCAAAATTGATGCGAAACCATGCGGCATAGCGGCGTCCATCTTCCCTCTCCGCGGACTCCATGGAGATGCAGTTGACGGGGCACACCGCCGAGCACAGGTAGCAGGCCACACAACGCTCCCCGCCGTCGGGATCGCGCGTCAGGATGATCCGTGCCCGGCTCCGGGCGGGAAGCGGCCGCTTGTACTCCGGATACTCTTCCGTGATGGGCTTCCGAAACAGATGAGCGAACGTGGTGGCGAATCCTGTCGCCAGCGCCTTGACTGCTTCCCAGGCCGATTCCATTCTCCAGGAACTCCCTCCTCAGCAGGATTTCATACAATCAAACCTTGCGCCACAGTGGATCACAGCAGACACACCGCGGACGTCATCAGGATATTGACCAGGGCCGCGGGGATCAGCACCTTCCATCCCAGGGTCATGAGCTGATCGTACCTCAGGCGCGGCAGGGTTCCCCGCACCCAGATCATGAAAAGGGCAACGGGAACGATCTTGAGCACGAGCCACACCACCGGGGGCAGAAGTGGGCCGCGCCATCCTCCCAGGAACAGCACCGCTATGATGGCGCCCAGAACGATCATGTTCACGTATTCGCCCAGGAAAAACAGCCCGAACCTCATGCCGCTGTATTCCGTGTGAAACCCGGCATTCAGCTCGTTTTCAGCCTCGGGGAGGTCGAAGGGGATCCGCTTGGACTCCGCCATGGCGCTGACGACGAAAATCGCGAAAGCCACGGGCTGCACGAGAATGAACGGATACCTTTCCTGGGCCTGCACGATATCCACGAGACTGAACGAACGGGCCAGCATGACAATGGGAACCAGCGACAGCCCCAGCGCGAGCTCGTAGCTGATCATCTGAGCGGCCCCCCGTATGCCGCCCAGCAGGCTGTACTTGGAGTTGGACGCCCAGCCGCCGAGCGCCACTCCGTAGACGCCGAGAGACGACATGGCGAACATGAAAAGCAGCCCGATGTTGAGATCCGTGATGACCATGGGAATCCTGGCGCCCCAAAGGGTGAAATCCCTTCCCAGGGGAACCACCGCGAACATCAGGAACGCCGTGCCGGCCACCACGGCCGGCGCCAGCGTGAAGAAAACCCGATCGGCGCCTTCGGGAATCGTGTCTTCTTTGGTCAGCATCTTGACGACATCCACCAGGGGCTGCAACAGGCCGAATTTGCCCGCTCGATTGGGGCCGTAGCGGATCTGGAGCCGCGCCAGGAATTTGCGCTCGAGCCACACGAGGTAGGCGGCTCCGATCACCAGGAACAACAGCACGGCGACCAGTTTGATCATGAGTAAGATGAATCCGGCGATCCAACTCAGCATCTTCTTCCACCTGATGGCCTTGCCTCGATCACCGGTCGATGTCCGGCAAGATGAAGTCCAGAGAGCCGATGACGGCAATGAGGTCGGCGATGCTGCCTCCTACAGTCATGAGAGGCATTGCCTGCACATTGGCAAATCCCGGGCCGCGGATGCGCAACCGGTACGCCGATCCCAGGCCGTCGCTCACCGCATAGTAGCCCTGCTCCCCCCTCGGGATTTCGCAGGCGACATACGCTTCACCCCCGGGCATCTTGGGCCCCCGCGTCACGTTGATAAAATGATGAATGAGGCTCTCGATGTCCCGGAGCATGTCCTTGCGATCGGGAATCACGTACCGGTAGTCTTCCGTCACGGTGCGCCCGGAAGGCATGTTCGCCGCGGCCTGTTCGATGATCCTCAGGCTCTGGCGCATTTCCTCCACCCTCACCAGGTACCGGGCATAGCAGTCCCCCTCCGTGGCCGTGGGAACCTCGAAATCGAAGTCCTCGTAACCGGAATAGGGCATCTTTTTGCGCAGATCCCATTCCAGGCCGCAAGCCCGCAGATTGGCTCCGGTAACCCCCCAGTCCATGGCTTCCTCGAGGGTGAGCCGTCCGACGCCCGCCGTTCGAGCCAGAAAGATGGGATTCTTCCGCGTCAGCCTCTCGTACTCGTCGAGGCGTTTCGGGAAAACCCGAATCAGTTCGTCCACCGCCTCTTTCCAGCCTTCGGGCAGATCGGCGGCGACCCCTCCTAGGCGGAGCCAAGATGGGTGCAGGCGGCCGCCGGTGATGAGCTCCACGATGTCGAGGATCATCTCCCGTTCGGCAAAGGTGTAGAAGTTGGGCGTGATGGCTCCGAGGTCGTGGGCGAAGGTGGCGAACCACACAAGGTGGTTGCTCAGCCGGAACAGCTCGCTCAGCAGGATGCGGATCACACGGGCCCGATCGGGGACCTCGATGTCCGCCAGCGTTTCCACCGCCAGCACGTAGGGGAGCTCGTTGGCGGCTCCCGCCAGGTAGTCCACACGGTCCGTGTATGGAATGAACTGGTGCCAGGACTGCCTCTCTCCAAGTTTCTCAGCGGCCCGGTGATGGTAGCCGATGTCGAGATCGAGCCCGGTGATCTCTTCACCCACAAGGGAGACGATGCAGCGCAGCAGGCCGTGGGTGCTGACATGGTGGGGTCCCAGGTTGATGACCAGCTCCTGCTCTCCTTCGGGCAGCCGCCGGTCTTTTTCCATGGCCAGGAGGGCGTCCAGGGGCTGCTTTTCGCGGGCATCGGCCAGGGTATAAGGGGCCATTTCGGTAGCGCGCCCGGGATGGCTCTTCCGCAGGGGGTGCCCCTCCCAGTCGTGGGGCATGATGATGCGCCGGAGGTTGGGGTGCCCGTCGAACCGGATGCCGAACATGTCGAAGACCTCCCGCTCGTACCAGTTGGCGGAAGGCCAGATGTCCGTGATGCTCGGGGCTGCGGGATTTTCTCCGTTGAGACCCACTTTGATCCGCAGGCGGCTGGCCGCATCGAAAGAGAGCAGGTGAGCCACCAGGGTGTAGTCGGGGTAAGGCCGCCGAGCCTTTTCGCCGAGGTGCCCGCCGGCGCCGACGTCGGAGATGGCCTGATCGAAACTTCGGTCCCAAATCCGGTCCCTGCGCGCCGATTCGTCTATGGCCGTGAGATCGTCCAGACGCTGAAACCTCGGCTCGGCCTCATGTTTGAGAAATCGCAGAACCTCCTTGAAACGGTCCGGAGCCACCTGCAGACTCAGCATGTCCGACGTTCGGGACTCCGCCGCCACACCGTCGGCGAAGCGCTCCCTCAGCGTGCCTGCCAGGGACTGCTCGCGGCTGCTCAGCTCGATGCGCCGCGCCGGAGGAGTCCACATCGCGTCGGTGCGGCTGCCCCAGAAGCGCGGAGCGCTGACTCCCGTGCCCCGCTTGGGGGTTCCCTCGTAGCCAGGCCCCCTTGAGTCCCGTGACTTGGTGACTCCGTCCACAAGAACCGGCTTCTCCGTACCCTGGCTCCCCCCACCCAGGTGAAGGATCCTTCGGCTGGGCTGCTCACTCCGGATCTTTTCCTGCAGGTCCACGTCTGGCATCCTCGCTTCCAGAACGACG
>CAZEOY010000461.1:0-3660 GCA_964513835.1 uncultured Syntrophobacteraceae bacterium | reverse complement strand
TTCCATACTCTTCGTGGATTCGCTGCAATGGAAAGTCTGATGTCAGGACACCACCGTGTCATTCTTCAGATCCAGACCATACAGGATCCCGATCCGGCGGGTTATCACCCGAAAAATATCTCCCGCTCTTCACAGGGTCCGCGAGGTCCCAAGGTTATCGAAATTCCTGAAAAGCGGGGGTACACGCTCCGATGAGGGTCTCGGAGTTGGGGGACCTTCGATCCACAATGGCGGGGACTGGTGTCCATTCTCCTTGGTGGGCGCTCCTCCGGGTTTTCATCGGTCAATGGAGGGAAGAAACCGTAAATGTGGAGATGCCGGTTTTCCTTGGCTGTCGAATCACCTTACGAGAGTCTGGCAGAGCTCAGACGTGAAGATCGCATCGGGGACAGTGTGCTGTTGATCACGGTCCACGGCGCCAAAGGGATGGAATTCGATCACGTTTTTCTTCTGGAAGGCGATTGGTTGATGGGTGGAGCCGGCAGGCAAACAGAAGAGGAAGAACGGCGCATATTCTACGTTGGCATGATTTCTCTGGTCACTCCTGGAGCTTGCACCCCTCCGAATCCCAGCCCTGACTGCATAAGAATTCGATTTTCTTCGCAGGCATAGGTACTCCCAGGAGGAATCCCTGTCCCATCTCACACCCGATCTCGCTCAAAAATCTGAATTGCTCGTCATTTTCGACTCCCTCGGCCAAGAGCCGAACACCAAGGCTGGCCGCCAGGCTGACAAAGGTTCGCAGGAGGGTCCGGGACCTGGTGGAGAGCTCCCCGAGCTGTTCGATCTCCCGGATGAATGACTGATCAATCTTGAGGCAGTCAATGGGGAGCCGCTGCAGGTAGCTCATGGAGGAATAACCGTTTCCAAAATCATCGATGGCCACCGATACGCCCAGCTTGCGAATTTCTTCAAGCAGGCCGGCGACAACATTCATATCCTTCATGAGGACGCTCTCCGTGATTTCGAGCTCGAGCCATTGGGGATGGAGACCGGTATCCCTGAGCACCCCGGCCACCTCATCCACGAATCCCGGTTGAACCACTTGCAGCGCCGACACGTTGACAGCGATGCGAAAGGGCGAATAACCGGCATCCTGCCAGGATTTGTTCTGATCGCAGGCTTTACGGAGCACCCAGCTGCCGATGGGTACGATCAAGCCCGTTTCTTCGGCTATAGGGATGAATCGGGCCGGCGGAATCCTTCCCAGTTCAGGATGGTTCCAGCGCAGGAGCGCCTCAACTCCGTACACATCTTTGCTCGACAATTGGAACTGAGGCTGGAAGAAAAGCTCGAACTCCTGGCGCTCGATGGCCTTCCGAAGATCGTTTTCGATCTCCAGCCGTTCCACAACGAAGGCGTTCATCTCCTCGGTGTAGTAACGGTATCGGTTTCCCCCCTCATTTTTGGCGGAATACATGGCGATGTCGGCATTTCTCTGCAGTTCCACGGCATCGATGCCATGGTCAGGGAACACGCTGATGCCGATGCTCGCACCGATGTGCAGGATGCGCCCGTTGATAGAGAATGGAGTCACCAGGGCGTTGAGAATGCGCTGCGCAGCCTTGGACACGTCAGTGACATCGACGATCCGATTGAGGATGACCAGGAATTCATCGCCCCCCATGCGGGCCAAGGTATCGCTCTTCCGGGTATACCCCTTCAGGCGTTCGGCCACCTGGCGCAGCAGGATGTCTCCTGTTTGATGTCCGAGCGAGTCATTGACATGTTTGAAACGATCCAGATCGATGTAAACGAGTGCTGTCTTCTCTCGGTGCCGGTTGCAGCGGGCGAGGGCGCCATCGAGCCGATCCGAGGCCAGTAGCCGGTTGGGAAGACCGGTGAGGGTATCATGGTGAGCCAGGTGTGCCAGCCGTTCCGTCAGATTCCGCTGCTCAATGGCAACAGCCGCAAGCTTTGCGGTCAATTCAAGAAGCTTGTGATCCGAGCGCCTGTGTGCGTGGGGTTCGCTGCTGAGCAGTGCAACCGTCCCCAGAACCTGACCTTTTCCCGAAAAGACGGGCATCGCCAGACAACCGCCAAGGCCATGATAGAGAGCTTTTCTCCTGAAGTCCTCTCCAAAGGTCTTCTTTGAGCGTGCATCCGTCGTGGCCACAGCATTTCCAAAATAGGCCGCCATGGAGGAGGGACTCCCGTCGGCAGCGCCGGCATGCCCGAGAAAACTCTCCAGCAGAGGTTCAGGCATGTCCGAAGCAGCTCCCCGGACCAACTGATCGTCGTGAAGCAGGGAGATGATGCACCAGTTACCAGGCCTCTGATTCTGAACCAATGTGACAAGTCTTGCCAGGATTTCCTCCAGCGGCTCGCTCCCGATCACCATTTCCAGCACGCTGTTCCGGTCGACCTCAAGCTGTTCGGACTGCTTTCGGTCAGTGATATCCTGAATCGCACCTGTGACGCGATACGGCGGATCCCCAACCATATCCATGACCTGAATTCGATGGTGGACCACCTTCAGACTGCCCTCCTTCGGGACGATGCGGTGATCCATTCGGGCCGATTTCCCCCTGTGGACGGCATCCTCCAGGGCTCTCTCAAGTGCCGGACGATCTTCCGGATGAACAACATCGAGGAATCGCTCGACCTCCAGCAGGGATTCCCGACCCTCAGTGCCCAGGATACGACGGGTTTCCTGAGAACAAACGAAATGATGTTGAACAGGTTTCAGCTCCCAGCTGCCAAGCCGCGCGATCTGCTGAGCCTGCTCGAGACTTCTGCGGCTCTGTCGAAGCTCCTCATTTGCTCGACTGGCTCGCAGCATGTAGCGAACCCGCTCGGTGAGAACAAGCCAGTTGATGGGTTTGCTGACGAAATCCGTCGCTCCGACTTCGTAGGCTCTCGTGATCGAAGCAACGTCGTCAACACCCGTGACCATGAGAATCGGTACATGCTCACCCCCCGGCTGCCTCCTCAGAGAGGCACAGGTCTCGAATCCGTCAATCCCGGGCATCACCACATCCAGCAGCACCGCGTCCGGCTTGTTCCGACTGAATAACTCGCCCGCCTCTTCTCCGCCCGATGCCTCCACAACATCGAAGCCCCCCCGTTCGATGGATGCCCTTAAGAGCATTCGCATCGAAGCATCATCATCAACGATAAGGACCAATCCGCCGGGATTGCCTTGAGTTGAGTGCTGCATTTCAGCTTCCTTCGGTGACGCGAATCAACGCCTCACAGACCTCACTGAATTGCCTCCGAATGCTGCGAACGAGCTCTGCAGCTTCAGTGAGAGATCCTTGTCGCCCGACCATTTCCAATTGCCTGCAGGTTTCGGACAGTGCGAGGGCTCCGACGATAGCACTACTGGATTTCAGCGAGTGGGCCGCAAGGTAAACCTCCGTCGCATCTCCATTCAGCAATGCAGTGCTCATCTGGTCCAAAAGAGGGGGACTCTTTTCAACGAAGAGGAGGACGACCCTCCTGAGCAGACCCGCCTTGCCCCCAGGATCCAGAGATTTGATACTGTCGAGCTTGCCAGTATCCAGGACTGGGTTGTCCTGAACCGATTCAGCCTGAAATGCCCCGCTGTCGGCATGTTCCGAGCTCATCCGGATTACTCCCCCCTGTACATCCAAAATCGGTCCCTTCGAGCGCATTCTGTGTGTAACCCATATCCTGGTGGAAGCCCAGTGCGCTCCG
>CAZEOY010000460.1:0-3662 GCA_964513835.1 uncultured Syntrophobacteraceae bacterium | reverse complement strand
CGGCTTCAGACCCACACCCTCGCCGGCATCGTCCGAACCCTGCCTGAACTTCTTTGGGAGCCCATCCAGGATACATCACGGAATCCCACCCTCGATGCCGACTCGATCTGCCTCGAAGTGCGCAGCCCTCTCCATCTCGGCAGCACGCTGCAATTCCTGTATCCGGATGGTCGAAACCTGGAGCACCTCCTGAGCCGCATGGAAAGCATAACCGGTCAATCCGTCGATGTCGCCCACCCCAACACGTGGATCAGAATCCCTGTTGCGTTTCCTACGTTTCCCCTCCAGGTTGTCCGTCTCTCCTCGTGTCTCTGATCGTGTGGCTTCCACAGAGCCCCCCTCCCGTTACACCTCTCCCCACTCACCTCTCACCTGCGGTTTTAGACAAAAAGAGCCGGTGATGCATCCCGTCGCACCACCGGCTCTACATGTTAAATTTTTGAACCATGCTCTGGGGAGCTCCGGTTGGAGCCTCACTGGAGCTCGATCTCCCTGTCTATCGGACCCGTCTAAATCCGCGCGGCAAAGAAACGGAACTTTACCTTGCCATCCTCGGGGAGAGCCAACCGTTCCGTGCCAGGCCCTGCGGAGGTGACCGGCCACTGCAATCCGTCGATGCTGATTTGAGCGGGATCCACGCCACTCAGCTCCGTCATCAGCTGGACTGCCTCAACAAAGGCCCCTCCGAGGCTTTCCGCCTTCAGCTCAGGCTTCAAGAACCCGAGAAGCCCGTTGATAAGCTCGAAATCAGTGCTCGCCTCTCCCGGGCTGTCCATGGCCTTCTCCAGCATCTGAACCCTGCGCTCACAGTTTGTGGCCGTTCCCTCTTTCTCAATGAAGCTCGAAGCGGGCAGGACGACATGAGCCAGCTTGCACGCCTCGTTCGCCACACAATCCTGCACGACGAGAAACTCGAGTCGGCCAAGCGCAGCCATGACCTTCTCCTGGGGTATCCCCAGTTCAAAAGGATCAACCCCGAGAAGGTAGAGAGCCTTCAGCTCACCTTTCTCAATAGCGGCGAACATATCCGGCCAGCTCAACCCGGCCTTGTCAGCGGGATCGACGCCCCACAGCTTCCCGACCACCTTGCGCGCGGCCGATGATGTGGCTGGCCGGTAGCCGGTGAGGTACTTGGCCACTGCGCCAAAATCAGCGGCACCCTGAGCATTTCCGGCAGCACCCATCACATTGACGCCACCCCCGATCATTCCGACTGAACCGAGCAACAGCTGCAGCGCAGAGCACATCCGATAGAAACCCTCGCTGCGAGGGGAGCTCCCATCGACCCCATACACCAGACATGCCGGCTTCTGGCTCGCGTAGAGGCGCGCAGCTTCCCTGATCTCTTCCTCACCAATCCCCGTCTTCTCGGCAACATCGGCCAGGTTAACTTTCTCGAGGCTCTTGGTGAGCTTCTGAAGATCCTGAGTATGCTGCTCCACATATTCTTGATCGAAAAGCTCCTCCGCCACCACCACTTTCAAAAGCCCGAGAAGCAGATGATCCTCGGTTCCGGCATTGAGCTTCAGGTGCATGCTGGCCGTCTTCGTCAAAGGCACTGCATCCGGGTGACCAACGATCAGGATCCCCTCATCCCGACGGGCCTTCCGAGCCCGGAGCGCTGCTATGGCGTGCTTCTCCAGAGTGTTGGACCCGAGCACCAGGACAGAACGTGCCTGGGCGATATCGTCCAGGGTGTTGGTCATTGCCCCCAGCCCCAGGCTGTTGGACAATCCATCGTAGATGGCCTGCTGCCAGGGCCCGGCGACATTATCGACGTTGTTTGTCAGCAGCGCACCCCTGGCCAGCTTCTGCGCCATGTAGTACTCTTCGTTGGTCAGCATCCCACCACACAGAACTCCGATAGCCGTACCCCCGGATGCGTCCCTGACCTTCTCGAGCCCAGCGGCTGCAGCCTTGAGAGCATCCTCCACACTCACGGCACCGTTGCCCTTGACACTCGCCTGGGTGAGGCGCTCCGGCGAATTGATAAAATCGAAGTTGAACCGGCCCCTCTTGCAAAGTGCGCCGCTGCTGGCAGGTGAATTGAAATCGCCCCTCACCCTGACGACCTTCCCATCCTGGGTTTCGTAATCGGCACGACAGCCGGATGCACACTGAAGACACACGGTCGAAGTCTTCCGCAATTGCCATGACCGCACCTCTCCCCTGCCCCCACGAAAACCGATGGCATCGACCGGGCAGAAATCCGCACAATGGCCGCAGAACTCACAGCCGGCCTCTTCGAGAGGAAGATCGAAGGCCGTGGAGATTCGCTGGTCAAAACCTCGACCCACCTTGGTCCATATGTCCGCCCCTTCGATGTCGTGGCAAGCCCGGATGCATCGACGACAGAGTATGCACTTGTTCATGTCCAGGTGCAGATAGGGATTCTTGTCGTAATCAACCGGATACTTGTGACGCGCTCCCTTATAGGTCTCGCCTTTGATCCCGTAAAGATGGGCCATATCCTGCAGCTCACATTCACCCGTGGCGTAACACGTCATGCAGTCGTTGGGGTGATCGGAAAGCAGAAGGTTCATGATGGTGCGCCGAGCATCCATCACCATTTCCGAGTCGGTTTCGATGACCATTCCATTTCGACAGGGGAAGACGCACCCGGCCACGAGGGTTGACCAGCTGCCCCTCACGTCTTCCACGACACAAACTCTGCACGCCTCCTCCAGCGGCAGGTTCGGATGGTAGCAGAGTGTCGGAATGTAGACGCCTGCCTGCTTCGCAGCTTGAAGAATCGTTGTGCCCTTCTCAACTTCCACTTCCTGCCCATTGATTTTAAGCGTGACTTTTGCCATAGCAGCTTATTCCTTATGAATATCTTTCGTAGCTTTCAGATCCTTCTGAGCCCCTGACTCACCCTCCAGCCTTTATTTCTTCTTTTTCTTGCCTTTAAGTCTTTCCCTGATCGCTCGCTTACGCTGTATCTCGACGAGATCTGCGCAGACTCCCGCAGGGCATTCCTGGCGCTCGATGTGAGCCCTGAACTCGTCTTCGAAGTGAGTCACCGCACTCAAAACAGGACGGCTACTCGTCATGGCAAATTCGCACAAAGGAGTATCCAGCATGGCCTGACAAAGAGACCGGACCTGTTCAAGGTCCTCCATGGTACCCGTTCCACAAACCATCCGCTGGATGCACTCGTTCATCCGCTGCATGCCGATGCGGCATGGAACACACTTGCCGCACGACAATCCTGATTCGAAGTCCAGAAAATACTTGGCCACCTCCACCATACATACCTTTTCGTGGATCGCGGCAATCAGCCCTGTATCCTTTTCATATATGATGTCGTTGCGGTACGAGCGGTCCGGACCGATCGAGAGGTAAGGAAACAGAATGTAACCGTTCACTAGGGTCTCCTCGACCACCTCGGCAACGCTCCCTGGCTTCACGCCAAGGTAGAAGAACTCCTTAGCCGGAAACCCAACATAAGGCCCATTTTTACACTTTCCGCCGCACCCGACCTTCCCCATGCCAACTTCCACAGGGAGTTTTCTCTTTTCCAGCTCTTCCATGAAGGCTGCCCGCACTGCCTCGGCTCCGCAGTTGCACCCGCCTTTCGATGAGCACACCGTTATGCAAGGCACCGTCGATGAGGGCGCACAAAAACTCTCGCGGACTTCAGCCTGCGCTCCGGGCTCACC
>CAZEOY010000459.1:0-3686 GCA_964513835.1 uncultured Syntrophobacteraceae bacterium | reverse complement strand
CCGGGATGCAATCGTGCTTGGGCATCCGCCGTGCGTTGAAAGGCTGTGTGAATGTGGGCTAATGAAATTTCTTTCATGCTTATCCTCATCAAGGCCCTGACCGCCGTCTTTATGGTGGTTCTCCTCTCCGTGCTGGCCGAGGTGGTGAGCACGCGGGTTGCCGGCATTCTTTCCGGTTATCCCCTGGGGGCCGCCATCAGCCTGTTTTTCATGGGCTATGAAATCGGCCCGCAGTTTGCCGCCCAGAGCGCTCTGCACACCTCTGTGGGGCTCATCGCCACCCAGGCCTTCGTGTATTTCTATTACAGGGCATCGCTCCTCGAAATCGCTTCCAGCCGCATCGGCCAAATCTTCTGCGCGTCTTTCGGAGGTCTCGTGGGCTATTTTCTGGCTGCCTCGGTGCTCCAGCGCCTGGCGGTAAATCCAGCCATGGCCTTTCTGCTGCCTGCTCTGTTCATCCTCTTGTTCATGCATTTGTTTCGAAACGTGCGAAACACCCGGATTCAGCGACGGGCCAGGCTCGACGGAAGAACGCTCCTTTTTCGATCGGTTTTTGCAGCCGGCGCCATCGTTCTCATCACATCGACAGCCCGATGGGTCGGGCCGAGCTGGGCGGGAACCTTCGCGGCCTTTCCCATCACCCTCCTGCCCTTTGTCGCGATCATTCACTACACTTACGATCCCGAGCATGCCCACGCCATCCTGAAGAATGTTCCCAAGGGCCTGGGATCACTCGTAGTGTATTCTCTTGCCGTGTCGACCCTTTACCCGTCTTACGGCATCGCCATGGGGACGCTTCTGGCCTACGTCCTGGCCACGCTCTACCTGCTGGCGGTTCAGTTGACCCGCGCCCTTTCCCCACAGCGCACTTAGCTGTACTCGCCAAGAAAGCCTCATTCTGTTGGCTCACGCGAAGGCGCAGAGAACGCAGGGGTTGTCATGCCGAGTAATCACTGCGTGCCCTGCATCCTGGCGTGAGAACAGCTGATTGCCTGGCTGGTCTGAAGGCATACGGTTCTGAGGGTTTCAGCCGCGGGACGACTTGCGAGGCGGTTTGGGCGGCGGTTCGGCTGCTGCGTCCTTCTGGCTGCAATACCAGTCCATCTGGCGGCAGATGCCCCGGATCAGCTTGACTTCGCGGGCGCGGAGGCCGATGCGGCTGCAAAAACGGCGGATGCTCATCATCCAGTACTCCGGGTTTTCTGGATTGATAAAGTTGATCCGGGCGAGAGTTTGATGCAGATGCTCGTACATGCCTTCGAGCTCCCGGCTGGTGGCCAGGCGGGGAACGAAGGGTTTGGATTCCCGGGTGGAGGCGAGGAAGATCTCGTAGGCCATGACCATCACGGCCTGGGCCAGGTTGAGGGACTTGAAGTCCGCAGTGGGAATAGTCACCAGGGCATCGCAATATTTTAGCTCCCGGGCCGCCAGCCCCCGGTCCTCGGGGCCAAAGAGAATGGCCACCCGATTGTTCTGGCTGATGGGGATCAGGTCCTGAGCCAGCCGTCTCGGGCTTCGAACCGTCTGCCGGTGGGAGCCCGTGCGCGCCGTGGTGCCGACGATGTACTGAAAGGGGCTCAGGGCATCCTCCAGATCCTCCACGACCTCCATGTCCGCCACCACATCCTCTGCGGTGTGCGTAGCCATTTTGAGGATGCGGGTCAAATCGCACTTGTAGGGGTCGGACACCACCAGCCGCCGAATGCCCATGTTCTTGGCCACACGCGCCGCGGCCCCGATGTTCTCGGAGAAGTGCGGCTTGTGCAGCACCAGAGCGATGTGATCCAGGTTGATCCTGATCTCTTCGGTTTCTAACGCCATTCTTTACCAGCTCGATCCAGAAACGCAGACGTTCGCTTGAATTTCAGGGCTTCCTCCATGTCATCCAGGACCGCATCCATTTCCTTGTCAACGCGATTGGAAATCATGTTCTCCGCAGGGATGTAGCCAATGATCATACTGAGGAAAATGAGTATTCCATAGGCCTGGGCCGGGCTGTCGAAGGATTTGTTGAAGTGGACCACGGTGTTGACCAGGCCGACCAGCGCATAGATCATGGCAGCCGTTTCAATGGCAAGATTGATGTATTTTGAGAAGGGCTTGCGGATCAAAGAATGGGATCGTTTCCATCTCTTTCGGTTGCCGAGGATCTCGCGGAATTGCTGCTCGATTCCGCCATCCTGCCGGCCGGACCCCGTCAATTCATCCAGCAGTGTCTTTCTGAATCTCTTCGCCCGGCGCGTGCTGAGCCAGGCCAGCACCATTCCCAGAGCCACTCCCAGGCAGACCATGCCTGCCAGAAACCATTCATGCTGTGTCATCGATTCAGTCCATTTCTCCTTGAGCAAGTGCGGGAAACCCCTTATAGCGCCCCTATGTGGAAGCAAGGTGCGTAATGTACACAAAGTTCCGCCAAAAATGAATCCGTGAAGAAGGACCGTTTGGTCGGAAGGGCAGGCATCGAGGCAGAAAATGACCGGGAGGGGTTGACGGAGCGGGGTTAACATGTCTTTTTATGTCATATCTTCACTTTCTCGCGGAGATTGCCGTCTCATCCTCGATTCGGCAATCACAAAATGTTTCGTTTCCTCAGATCGATCCGGAGGTTTCGCTCATGAGAGTGTGGCCAGGCAGTCCCTATCCCCTTGGAGCCACCTGGGACGGCATGGGCGTCAACTTCGCCCTCTTTTCGGAGAATGCGGAGAAGGTGGAGCTCTGCCTCTTCGATTCCGCCAGATCGGTCGTGGAGAGCGAACGGATCGATCTCAGGGAGTACAGCGACCAGGTCTGGCACATCTACCTTCCGGATGTCCGCCCGGGCCAGATTTATGGATACCGCGTGCATGGCCCCTATGACCCCTCCAACGGACATCGTTTCAACCCGAACAAGGTTGTCACGGACCCCTACGCCAAGACGGTGGCTCGGCTCACCTCATGGGACGATGCCATGTTCGGCTACCGCATCGGAGATCCCGCCGAGGACCTCTCCTTCGACACCCGGGACAACGCGGCCTTCGCCCCCCTGTGCGCCGTCACCGACGAGGCTTTCGTCTGGGGCAACGATCAGGCGCCCGGCACCCCCTGGAACAAAACGGTCATCTATGAAGCTCATGTGAAGGGGATGACCGCCCTGCATCCCTTGATTCCCCCGGAGCTGCGCGGAACCTACGCAGGCTTTGCCAGCGACCCCGTCATCCGGCACCTCAAGAGCCTGGGTGTAACGGCCGTCGAGCTCATGCCGGTGCACCACCACGTGGATGACCGCCACCTGCTGGAGAAGGGTCTTTCCAACTACTGGGGCTATAACACCCTCTCCTTCTTCGCCCCTGACCTGCGCTATGCCCTGCGAAGCGGTGGATTCCAGGACCCGGTCCGCGAATTCAAGATGATGGTCCGCACTCTCCACGCCCACGACATCGAAGTCATCCTCGACGTGGTTTACAACCACACGGCTGAAGGCAACCACTTCGGCCCGACGCTCAGTTTTCGCGGCATCGACAACCAGGCCTACTATCGGCTCTACGAACTGGACCGGCGCTATTACTTCGACTTCACGGGCTGTGGAAATTCCCTGAACATGCAGCATCCGAGGGTCCTTCAGCTCATCATGGACAGCCTCCGGTACTGGATTCTCGAGATGCACGTGGACGGCTTCCGATTCGACCTGGCCAGCGCTCTGGCTCGGG
>CAZEOY010000458.1:0-3691 GCA_964513835.1 uncultured Syntrophobacteraceae bacterium | reverse complement strand
GCAAAATCGGACCCCTTTCTGGCCTCAGCCAAAACCTTCTCTGCTTCGGCTTTGACCTTGGCCACTTCAGGTTCCGGAGCATCCTCCTTAAGACTGAACAGGATGTGGCGAGCCTTGACCTCCGGATCCTGATGATATTTCTCTTGATTTTCCCCATAATCCTGGCGGGCGTCCTCTTCCGAAACGTTCACCTGATCCACAAGCTCATCCACCTTAAATCTCACGAAGGAAAACTGTCGCTTTTCGGGCTCCTTGTATTTCTCCTGATGCTCCTGGTAATAAGCCCGGAGCTTACTGTCATCCGCCGAAACCTGCCCTTCAGACTGCTTTGGATCAAAGGTGGCATAAGCAAGCTGGACCCGCTGGTAGGTAAAGCGGAAATCGGCAACGATCTCCTCTTCCGTCACCACCGCCCTGCGCTTGACAAATCCCTCCAGCTTCTCTCGACTGATCTCGTCACCGACCTGGCGTTCGAAGGTTTCTGGCGTCAATCGGTTCTGCTGCAGGAGAACTTTGTAGCGCTCCTGGTCGAACTTGCCGTCTGACTGGAATGCCGCGAATTCGAGAATCCGCTGCTGTACTTCCTGATCCGTGGCCTCCAGTCCGATCTCTTTCGCAGCCTTCGACAAAAGGTATTGATCGATGAGGGCGTCCAGCGCCTGCTGCTTCAGATTGATCTGCTTGAGCAGCTCCTCGGAAAGGGAACCACCCAACTGGCGACGATAGACCTCCAGCATCTGATCATAGGCACGATCGTATTCCGCAACACTGATAACATGATCGTCAACTCGAGCGATTTCCGTCTGGCCACCCTCTCGGTAGGAATACCCACCCCAAAAGATGAAGACGATAACGATCAACGCGAAGAACACCTTGATCAACCAGGAAGTGGCGTGTCTGCGGAAAAGATCCAACATGGCTTACAAAATCTCCTTCCTACTTACACCGAAGCGGGCACGGCCCGGCAGAAAGTGCCGCTCGGGGATCTCTCGATTACGAAAACGTCCGATGCAATGGCCGCTCCCGTCAAGGCTGAGATAACCGATCCTGCACCGGTCCGGGCGGCTCAAAGGCCTCCAGGGGTGATGTCTGCCTTCGCCCTATGAGGATGTAGAGAATCGCCCCGATACACGGCAATGTCGACACCGTGAAGAACCAGATGAGCTTCTGCTTTGCGCTGTTGAAGCGGCGCTTGGGAATGTCAAGAATGGCCCAGAATGTAGGAATGAGAGGAATGGCCAGAATCACCAGTACAATCATAATCTTAACCGGCATACGTCAATCCCTTCCCCTTCGCTGCCGAAGGCTGGAAATCTCTTCAACTTCTCGATCCAACTGTTTACAGTGCTCCAGCAAGTCACTGATGACTGCGTCGAATTCCGCGTCCCAGATATAGCCCAGATCTGATTTGAGGGTTTCTATAATCTTTTGCTCCTGACGCTGCAACCATTTCTTATGCAAAACATGGAAGCGAAGACTCAGCAGAAGGAGCAGGACGCAATAGCTGGCAAGCGCCGCCAGGCCCTCAGCCGAAAAGAGTATCCGGATACAGCCGACGAGCCATATCCACCCTGCCTCCCAACCGCTCGCGTCCGAAGGGATGACTCCCCAGCCTTGCAGGGATATCCCGACGATCAGCATGGCCGAGAGCAAAGAATATGCCCCATACTGCAGCCATCGAAACATCCTTGGCGCAGAGGGCATCAGATTCATCATTCTCGTGTCCATTGCATATCGCAGGGAGTGGGTCAATCGGTCCCACCTCACATCGGGACTGAGCAAGCTCTTCACGGGATCGAGCAGATTCACCGCGACCCCTTCCTGAAGCGCCCGATGCACAATCCGGTTTTCCATTCGAACCCATTCATCGATAAGCCGCCCCAGGACACCATCCCGATTCAACTGCCAGGTCAGGGGTCCGGCCCCAAGGTCCGACCTGTTCTCCGTCTCGAGCCTTCCCACAATCCCCTGTAGAATGGATCCAACCCCCACCAGATCGGCCCTGCGAAAAAGCATTTGTCGAACGCGGCTTCTAACACCCAATTCGAGCCATTCCTCCAGGACGTCATGGCCGATGCGAGCCCACTCGGCCCGGTCTCTGGCGACCTCCGAAGCAAGGTTCTCCAATATGTTCCGGAGCCTTCTGGCTTGAAAAGCCTTCTCATCCATGGTGGCCAGCAGCGCTTCCAGCTCCTGATCCAGGTTTGCCGTCTTGATCGCAGCCACTTCCTTGGCGTCCCGTTCGTGAAACACGTGGTGTCGGAAAGCGTTGAACTGGTTCCAGGCGGACGGCTCGCCACTATGGAGCAGATCCAGCGCGGAGACACAATAAATGACGGGATGTTCGACGCCCTGCTCCTCAAGATGGCGATGGAATGTCTGGACCAGTCGGGAGAGCATCTGATACCCCGCTTCCAGCTGAGGTCCTCCAAACAACTGATCGACCTTGTTGACAACAAACAGGCAGTTCTCGCGAGCTTTGGGAGCCTCACCCAAAAAGGCGTAAAAACGCTCGTCCGCATACTTTTCCGGCGACACCACCCACACCAGAAGATCCAGGTGCTCGAGGAAATCTCTTACATGCTGCAAATGCAGGCCCTGCAGACTGTCGAAATCCGGAAGGTCGCAAAGAACAATCTGATTGACGGGGTCGGCACTGTGTACATGCTCCCTCCACGGGACATGCGTGTGAAGAATGGCAGGAGGGAGAATGGATGAGCGATGTCGATAAACAAGCACCCTGTCCGTATGAGGGCGTCGGTGGCTGGCCGAGGCGATCTCCGATCCAGCCAATCCATTCATTAAACTGGACTTTCCCACTCCCGTCCCCCCGAGAAGCCCCACGCTCAAACTGGTATCCGAAAAATCATCCAGTTTTCGTGAAAGGTCTGCAGCCGCGCGACGGATCGCTTCCGCCTCATCATTCAAGAATGCTGGCATTTTCCCCCGGTTGAGGATGTCCACAACCTGCCGCAGGTCGGTTCTGAGCATGCCCAGCGAGCGCTTCATGGGGTCAGCTCCCGAGCGAGGGAGCGCAGGCCGCTCAGCACTTCATCGGATGGCTGCAGCGACTCGAGGCAGGCTGCGTAGCGCTCCCGCTGCAGCCGGATTACAGCTTTCACACTTTCCCGATAGTTCTCGGCCAGTTGCCGTCCCACCTTCTGCAATTCATGATAGGCGAAGAGCTCCACTGCCCCGCGAGTGACAAAGGGCGCGATGGCGGAATCCAGAACCGCTTCGAGCAATGTGATACCCCCTCCGATGGCGACCTCCAGCGATAGAATCAGCCCACCCCAGAGGATGGAGGTCGAGTAGATGCCGATCTCCTTTGTCTTGGAAATCCCCTTGGCCATTTCTTGAAAAGTCTGCTCCAGCCATTCGAGCAACCGTTCCTGGCCATCCCAGACGGCCTGTCGGATCTCCTCTTTTGTGAGGGAGAGATCGGGTCGGCATAGCTCGCGGCGAAGCGGGGAATCAGGGTCTTTGGGCGAGAGCTTCTCGAGGACTTCGCGATTAAACCCCTCTATGGCCGCCAGGATGGGGATGCAGTCCTGCCGTTCGCGCATCTTCCTCAGAGTCTCTTCATGGCTTTCCACGGGATTGTCGGACATGAGCCCCAGTGCACGAAGCGGTGAAAGCACCACCTGAGCCACCATGCGCAGGACGGCGGGGTGGAGGGGTTGGTACATGC
>CAZEOY010000457.1:0-3691 GCA_964513835.1 uncultured Syntrophobacteraceae bacterium | reverse complement strand
AAATCCGGAGAAGCTGCGAAACGGCGAATGCCGCCATGGCAGACTGTTTCCGCAAAGTCGTTTCTCTATTCGGACTGGATGGGAATCTTCCTCACAGTGGCCGACTCTCCCGATTTCCTTTCAACCTTGATCGTCAGAACCCCGCCCTTCAGCTCCGCCTCGATATGATCCTGTCGGGCGTCCTTGGGCAAGGCGAAGGAACGCTGGAACCGCCCGCATGGCCTCTCTGAGACATGGGCAGCAGCCGGGGCAGGGGGGGCGGCGATTGCCCGGCGCCCGGAAATATTCAGAAAGCCATCATTCACCTGAACGCTGAGATTCTCATCCTGCACCCCCGGAAGATCTGCCAAAAGCACCCACATGGCGTCCGTCTCCCAAACGTCCATCGGGGGTACCCATCCCTGTTCTCCGAGCGATGAGAGCTCTTCAACGGGTTCTTCATCGTTGACGCTCTGATCATACAGGACGTCCATTCGCCGCTTCATGGCCTTGAGCTCCTGGATGATCGGATCATTTTCAGAAAATGCCACAACCACCTCCCATAAGGATCGAGTTGAACGTCTGTTGTCTGGAGCCACTCAAGCCGCCTCCTCAAAATCGTCAATGCTTCAGGGGGCATGTCTTCCGGCCCGTCGCGCAATTCTGCGCTGCGGCTCTTAAGCTCGCTCAAAATTTAAGGAAAGGGTTTAAGACTGTCAAGCAAAGGGTACTGTGCTTTCATCGTGCAGGGAAGCCCTTTGGGCCGTTCTTGAGAATGGGCCGTCGTGCTCATGGTGGGTGGCCTTTCAAAACGGCCGACTTCTCTGAGATCTGGAATTCTTTGGAGTTGTCCGCTAATATGCACGGCGAATCGGGCTGGAGCGGACCGGGACCGAGAACTGGGCTGGCGGACGAACAACCCGTATCAACTGGCCATTCAGGAACAGACTGCAGGATCCTCAGGAGCGGAGGAGCGGATGCGCTATTCGAAATACTTTGTACACACCCTCTATGAAGTGCCCAAAGAGGCTGAAACGCCCTCTCACATCAATCTCCTCCGGGGATGTTACATCCACCCCGTTGCCGCGGGGTTGTACTCACTCCTGCCGATGGGGCACCGGGTGGCCGAGAAGATCAAAACCATCATCCGGCAGGAGCTCGACGCCATCGACGGCATGGAAGTCACCATGCCCGTCCTGAATCCTGCAGAGCTTTGGAAGAAAACCAAGCGGTATTACGACATCGGTCAGGAGCTTTTTCGCATCAAAGACAGGAAAGACCGGGAGTTTGTGCTGGCCATGACCCATGAAGAGGTCATCACCGACATCGCCAAATCATTCCTTAAATCCTACCGCGATCTGCCGGTGATGCTGTACCAGATCCAGACCAAGATCCGTGATGAAGCGCGACCCAGGGCCGGACTCCTGAGGGTGCGGGAATTCTTCATGAAGGATGCGTACAGCTTCCATCGGGACTTTGAGGACCTGGACGATTACTACCCAAAGATCTTCAATGCATACCTGAGGATTTTCGCCAGGACCGGTTTGAAAACGGTCCCCATCGAAGCCGATTCGGGGATCATGGGGGGGACTGGCTCGCACGAATTCATGTTGGAATCCCCTCACGGCGAAGATCGCTTCGTCGTGTGCTCACAGTGCGGCTACCGGGCCAACACCGAAAAGGCGGTGGGAGTCAAGGCCGTGCGGAGAGAATCCCTCGACTCACCGCCTCCAATGGAGAAGGCCGCGACGCCCGGTGTCAAGAGCATCGCTGATCTCATGGCTTTCTTCGGGATTGCCGAGGACCGCTTCCTGAAGACCGTAGCCTACGAGGCCGACGGCGAGCTCGTTCTTGCAGCCATCCGGGGGGATTACTCGGTTTCCGAGACCAAGCTCACCAATCACCTCAAGGCCATCCGCCTGGACCTGGCTTCAGAGGAGACTCTCTCGGCCAGGGGCTTGTTCGGGGGGTTCCTCTCGCCGGTCGGAATCCAGAAGATCCGCACGATCCTGGACACGTCGGTGGACGAAGGCGCCCTCTATGTTGCGGGTGGCAATGAACCGGACGCTCACTTCAGGAATGTCATGCTCGGCCGTGATTTCGTTGCCGATGAGCGAGTCGACATCGCGGAAGTGCGCCACGGCGATCCCTGCGCGAGCTGTGAGGGGGGCGTCCTGGAGATCAGGCGTGGCATAGAATTGGGCCACACGTTCAAGCTGGGTGTGAAATACACGGCCCCCGAGACGATGGATGTGACTTTTCTGGATGCTTCGGGCGCCCAGCAGCGCGTCATCATGGGATGCTATGGAATTGGGGTCGAGCGGCTCATGGCGGCAGCCGTGGAGCAGTGGCACGACGAGTCCGGCATGATCTTTCCGGTAACCATTGCGCCTTTCCAGGTAATCCTGACGGCACTGGGGCAGAAGGAGGCCGTCTTCGAGATGGCGGAGACCATCTATCAGGACCTGAAGGGGCGTTACGAGGTCCTTTTCGATGACCGTGACGATTCGCCGGGGGTGAAGCTGAAGGACGCGGACCTGCTGGGGATTCCCATTCGAGTGGTGGTGAGCCAGAAGCTGACGAAGAACGACCAGGTGGAGATCAAGGTGAGGCAGACCGGTGAGGTCATCATCTGCCGGCGAGACGAGCTGAATACCCTGCTTGCGAAGCTGTTGGATTCTCTCAAGCCTTCCCTGGACGGGTTGCCTTACATGCCTGAGTGATCGATCGGTCGGGTTGACTCGGACAGGGTTTCAGTCCAAGGGAATTTGAGGGTTTCTGTCGGCGGTTACGAGAGTGGAGGGGTTCGATTGAAATCGTATCGTAAGGAGTTGTGGTTTCATGTGCCCACTCGCCGCGCCTTCATCAACATTACGCCACAGGTGGAGGCATGTCTCAAGGAGAGCGGTATCCGGGAGGGATTGGTGCTGTGCAATGCCATGCACATCACGGCCTCGGTATTCATCAACGACGATGAGCCGGGGCTCCATCACGACTACGAGGTGTGGCTCGAAAGGCTGGCGCCCCATGAACCGGTGAGCCAGTACCGGCATAATGTTGGGGAGGATAATGCCGACGCCCACATGAAACGGCAGGTGATGGGGCGTGAAGTCGTGGTGGCGGTGACCGAAGGGCGCCTGGATCTTGGCACCTGGGAGCGGGTCTTCTACGGGGAGTTCGACGGACGAAGGAAGAAGCGGGTCCTGGTCAAAATCATCGGAGAGTGAGTCGGCTCAGCCGCATCGAGCCGGAGAGCAGCAGGCGGCGCTGCATGGCCGACTGATCGGTATGGCGGGCTCATACTTTCGATTTGAGAGGGTTCAGAATGCGGGGGGGTGTTCGGCAATTGGAGGTGCGTTGCGGCCGGCTGTTCAAAAAGGTGCTTCCGTTCTTCATCTGTAATGATATGATGATCGTGTTTACTCCAAAAGAGGGTAGCTCAAGGAAGACACAGATTGCGATCCCCCTGGGCTTTCCAAGGCAAAGGAGCCGTTATGTTTAGAGAGATGATCGTGTCGGCGCTGGTCATGGACCCCCAGACCAATACCCCCATCGTGATCCTGAAAGATCCCCAGGACCAGAAGTCCCTGCCGATCTGGATCGGTCTCCTTGAAGCGACATCTATCGCCACCGAACTCGAGAAGATTCAGTTTCCCCGCCCCATGACACACGACCTGATGAAGAACTGCCTGGATCATCTGCAGGTCAAGGT
>CAZEOY010000456.1:0-3714 GCA_964513835.1 uncultured Syntrophobacteraceae bacterium | reverse complement strand
GACGTAGATCCGGGTATCCTTGAAGAGCTCGATCGGCTCGTCCAGTTCGGCGTTCACCCGCACCCCGCCCCTGGGATCCAGGGTGATTCCCGTGACCTTCCCGAAGAGCATCCCGTCCACGCGGACGTCGTCGCCCTTGCGGAGCCCCGTCACCGATTCGAAGTGGATCTGGATGGGAAACGGCTTCTTGAGGAAGTTGATGTCCCCCACGATCAGGGTGGCATAGAGCACGATCACCAGGGCGGCGAAAAAGAAGAAGCCGAGTTTCCCGGTTCCGCCACGGTTCATGGATGATCCTTTGTCAGGGGTCCTTCGGATTCGCCGTAGATGAACTGCCGGACCACGGGGTCGTCGCTGGCCCGGAACTCGGCGGGCGTGCCGACTTTCACGATTCGGCCCTGGAGGAGCATGGCGATGCGGTTCGACACGCGGAAGGCGCTGGACATGTCGTGGGTCACCAGGACCGACGTCACGCCCAGCTTCTTCTGCATGTCGAGGATCAGGTCGTTGATCTGGCTCCCGACCACCGGGTCGAGGCCCGCGGTGGGCTCATCGTAGAGGATGATCTCGGGGCTCCGGATGATGGCCCGGGCCAGGCCGACGCGCTTCTTCATGCCGCCGGAGATCTCGGAGGGCATCTTCTCCCCGGCATCCCCCAGCTTCACCAGGTCCAGCTTCTCCTGGACCCTCCGGCGGACCTCGTCCTCGGAAAGGGCCTCGTGCTCCCGGAGGGGAAGGGCCACGTTCTCGAAGACGCTCATCGAGTTGAGCAAGGCCGACCCCTGGAAGCAGAACCCGATCTTCTGGCGGACCTTTTCAAGGGCTCCGTGGTTGTTCCGGTGGACATCGATGCCCCCGACTCGGACGGTGCCGCCGTCCGGCCGCATGAGCCCCACGATGTGCTTGAGGGTGACGCTCTTCCCGGCCCCCGAGCCGCCGATGATGGAGAGGGTTTCCCCCTTGAGGATGGAGAGGGAAACCTCGTGGAGGACCGTCCTCCCACCCAGCGATTTGGTCAGGGAGCATAGCTCGATGGCGGGAGCCCCCACCAGGGAGCCGTAGCTCACCGGCGCCGTGTGCTGGACCTGCGGGCTCTCGTCGAGGGTCACCACTGCAGTTTATAAAGAATCCACGTGAGAAAGTAGTTGAAAACCAGGATGTAGATGAAGCTGATCACCACGGAGCGGAGCGTGGAGTGGCCCACGCCGGCGGCCCCGTGCCCCGTCCGGAGTCCCTGGCTGCACGCCACGGTCGCGATGGTGGATCCGAAGACCAGCGCCTTGAAGAGCCCTCCGTAGATGTCCTTGATCTCGAGGACGTCGCGCGCGTTCTTGAGGAAGATCTCGGGGGTCACGTTGAAGGTGGCCTTGGCCACCAGCATCCCGCCGACGATTCCGATGGCGTCGGCGTAGATGGTCAGAACCACCGCCGAGGCCGAGAGGGCCAGCAGGCGGGGCATCACGAGGAAGTAGACCGGGTCGATGGAGTTCACCTCCAGGGCGTCGATTTCCTCCGAGACCTTCATGGTGCCGATCTCCGCGGCGTAGGTGGAACCCACCAGCCCCGCCAGGGAGATGGCCGTGAAAACGGGGCCCATCTCGCGGCACATGGCCGCGGACACGATGAATCCCAGGGTGGCTTCCTGGCCGAAACGCTGGAGCTGGATGCCCGTCTGGAGCGAGACGATCATCCCGGTGAAGATGGCGATGATGAAGACCACCGGCATGCTGCCGAAACTGCACACGGTCAGGTGATGGAGGGTCTCCCTTTTCTTCCGCCCGAGCCGTCCCAGGCAGGCGAACGCCCGGAAGAACAGATCCAGGGTGTATCCCACCCCTTCGCAGGAGTCCGCGAACCACTGCTGCGTCCTGGCGATAGTCCCCAGCATCAGCGGTACAACCCTTTCTTCCGGATATACCGCTCCACGGCGTCCGGCACCAGGTATCGGATCGACAGGCCCTCGCGGACGCGGTTCCGGATGTCGGTCCCGGAGATGTCCAGGAGCGGGACATTCACTATATGTGTTTTCGGCATTCTGATCCGGGTCCTGTGCCCCGGACGCAACGCCACCACCAGGGTTGCCAGTTCCCGGACCCTCCTCGATTCCTTCCAGCGGGGAAGCTGGTTCAGGGCGTCTGCCCCCACGATCAGGTGGAGCCTGGCCCCCGTGCACCGCCGAATCTCCCTCAGGGTGTCGACGGTGTAGGAGACGCCTCCCCGCCTCATTTCCAGGTCGCAAGCTCGAAATCGGGGATTCCCCTTCAGGGCGAGCCGGAGCATGGCCCACCGGTGTCTCGCCGGCGCCAGATCCCGGGGCGGCTTGAGAGGGGAGATGGCCGTGGGGATGAACAGGATCCGGTCGAGGCCGAGCGCCTCCGCGACCCGCGTGGCGATTACGAGGTGGGCGTTGTGGATGGGGTTGAAGCTCCCTCCCAGGAGGCCCAGTTTCATGGCCCCATCTTACATGCTTCGTGAGGGCATGCAAGGCGATCGGCCCTGTCAGGCGACCTCCATCCCCCGCGTGAGGTGCAGGAGTTCCTGGATCCTCGCCAGGATACGGGCCCTGTATGGCCCGGGGATCGGATCGCGGGATTTCTGCCACCGGAGCACGGTTTTCTCCGCCCGGGCCAGGGTCGCCAGGATCGATCGAAGCAGGTTCGGGGCAGAGGGGCGTCGCTTCCGTCCGGGGATGTGGGGGCGGATGAATTCCGCGAACCGGGCATCCGACATCTCCCGGACCATGGGATTGGAAACCAGCTCCGGTATCAATTCGGGATTCAGGCGGGTTAAAGCATAAATCTTTGAGATGCTTAAGGATGCGAAGTGTTGCTTCAAGGCAACATTGGCGCCGATGAAAGAGGCGACTTTCATATGCCGGTAGGCCGTGACCCGATTCATGTGGATTCCTTCCCGGAGCCAGCGGGACCAGCATCCTTCGCTCCTGGCCATCCTCCGGGCTTCCTGAAGGATCCGGGCGGATTCCAGGACGAACTCGAGGCCTTGGCGGTTCCAGCGCCTCCGGCACTCGTTCATCTGTCGGCTGTACTGCTCCAGGTCGTCGCTCACGTTCACCTCCATTCTGATCCCTCCACTGGGGTGTGCGGTCCGGGGGAGCCAAGTCGACGTGAAAAGTGACATGGGGGGGGCGCGACCGCTATACTAGGGTCTGTTTCGAGGCGAGGTGATTATGGGACTGGGACGCTACTTCCTTCACAACCTGCTGGACGCGGGAAAGTTCTCGAAGATCGACGCCGAGATGGATGACCGGAAGTCCTACGAGGATTTCAAGGGGCCCAAGGCCAAGGATCCCATGACGCAGTTGGAGTTCGAGGTGGGATACGTCTCCCTCGTCTGCCGGACGCTCGTGGAGATTCTTCTGGCCAAGAAGGTCTGCACCAAGACCGAACTGGAAGATCTCATGGATCGGATCGACCAGATGGACGGGGCCCGGTCGGGCAACTACGATCCGCGGAACTTCGGGATCGGCTAGGCGGGCCCGATTAAATAGCAAGACACCTTTCTTGCGGCCCTGCTGATCCTGAGCGAGCCGGAGGCGAATCGAAGGACAGGAATTCCTTGGCTCGCTTCGCTTGCTCGGGATAAGCAGCTCGCAAGGTGTGATTACTTTGTTCGTGCTGCTTGGATGGGCCCGGCCGCTTTGAGGAATCGATGATCCGACTGGCGATCCTGCTGATCCTGGCGGTCCTCTCCGCC
>CAZEOY010000455.1:0-3739 GCA_964513835.1 uncultured Syntrophobacteraceae bacterium | reverse complement strand
ATCCCGCCCTGAACGGCGGGTTTACAGGCAATGTGCAGAGAGCAGTGTTCGGAGTGGCATCCATTTTATCGCAGTGCGGGAGGAAAAAGCCGGTGAAAGCCATGTGGCCCAAAAGATTGGGCATGAAACCATCGGACAATAGAGGCTTCACGCTGGTGGAGCTGATGGTGGTCATTGGGCTTCTTGTCATGTTCGGAATGGTGACTTCATCCTTCGATACCGAAAACTGGCTGGCAAACTACAGGCTCAGAGGAGCAGCCCGGGACCTTTATTCACGCATGAACAAGGCTCGGATGAACGCCATTAAGGAAAACAGAAGCTGGGGCATTCTCTTCGATACCGCCAACAATACCTACCAGCTTCAATTTCTGGATGATACCGGAAATTGGATAGCCTCCGGGGAACCTGCAGTCAGCCTGGGTAACCAATACGGGAGCGGGGTCTCCTTCGGCCACGGAGCTGCTACGGTCACCGCCACAGATCCTCCCGGGACAAATTGGGACGACAACGTCACTTTCACAGCCAATAGAGCCACCTTCAATCCCCAGGGATTCGCCAACAGCGGCTACTGTTACCTCACCAACAGCGACAACGGAGCATACGCCGTCGGGTCGCTGACCTCGGGCTCCGTGAGAATCAGAAAATGGAATAATGGATGGCAACAGTAAACTTCTTCCTCCAGCAGGATGCCGGAAACCGATCATGATACGCAAAGAGAATGGTTTTACGCTTGTTGAGCTGCTCGTTGCCCTGGCATTGACAGGGCTGGTGATGGTCGCTGTTTACAGGACTTTTGCGACCCAGCAGAAAGTCTACGTCGTTCAGGATGATGTGGCATCGATGCAGCAGGAGCTCAGGGCGGCCATGGATATCATGTGCAAAGATCTCAGGATGGCGGGGTTCAACCCGGCTTCTTCGCCAAGCTTCGGCATCCTTGAAGCGACTTCATCCACCCTCCAGTTCACGGTGGATGTTGATGAAGACGGACTTCTCGTCGATGCCGCCAACGATCCCAACGAGCAGATCCGATACAGCCTGAGCGGAACCACTTTAGGGAGAGCGGTTTGGGGTGGTGGTGCACAGCCCGTGGCAGAGAGTGTCGATGCGTTGAACTTTGTGTATTTGCGTAAAGACGGGACGAAGATCGATACCCCTGTCTCTGCAGCGGATCGGGCTGATATCGCATCCATTCAGATCACAATCTTGGCGAGAGCGGGCAGGAGAGACTTGGAATATACAAATACCGCCGTATATAGGAATCGGGATCCGGATCCTGATGCAGAGCGAAGAATCTTCGACCCTGCAGACCCTGCACACCCTACCTATGAACCTGATTCTGAGAAGCGAAAAGAACTTCAACAGTATAGAAGGCGACTCCTCACTTCAACGGTCAGGTGCAGGAATTTATGAACTTAGGAGCCTGATGATGACGAAGCTCAGCAAACAGGAAGGATTCACCCTTTTGGAAGTGATCGCCGCAATTGCGGTGTTTGCTTTTGGGATGCTGGCCCTGTATCGACTCCAGGCCTCCACTGTTGTCAGCAACGCTTTCTCCAACGAGATCAGCAGGGCAAGCGCATTGGGCCAGGATCGAATGGAAGTCCTCATGACTTGGTTATATGAGGATCGGGGCGATGGCAGCCCGTGGCTGAATGATGCCGATGACGACGGGGGACAGTCCACTGTCCGGGATGCGGACAAGGATGGGTTCGACGACGGCGGAGGCAACTTCGGCCTGGATGACACGGTCGCAGCCGGCGCCGTGACTGCGGATGGCTGCATCACCATCGACGCAACCACCAACATTGTCACTCCGAACTGCGATGCGGCCATGCGGAGTGGCGTCGATTACCGCATGTACCACAACATCGCCGTGAATCAGCCAGTGGACAACAACAAGACCATTCGGCTCATTGTGACCTGGCTGGACAGCAGGAACATCCTTCACCGCACCTCATTCACCTCTGTGAAGGCTGTCGGCTTCTGAGTGCTGTGGGAGGACCGGCAGAGCAAAAAGATTGAGACTTTGGAGGATTCTTCCAGAAAGAAAAAGAGGACACCATGAAGGTCCTGAACGATGAAAGAGGTTCGGCACTCCTACTGGCTTTGCTCATGATTGGATTGCTTTCGGTCATCGGCCTCTTCGCCACTCAAACGAGCACCACCGAAACCAGGATCGCTTCCAACGACAAGCTGCAGAAGATAGCCTTCCACGAGGCGGAGGGGGGCGTCCACACGGGAAAAGAACTGGTTGAGCAGAACATCAGCGAACGGAATTGGGCTGCCGATTCCCTCAGGCAGAACGTGAGGATCGTGGACCCCGACTTCATTACAAGAGAGGCGCCCGGATCAGGGACTCTCTATGCCATGGACCCTACCGACCCTGCCGATCCCACCACCGACACCCGCCGGGACGCCTTCTTTCCTGCGTTGAATCCCGATGGGACGGTGACCACAACCGACCAGCCCCACACCAATGTTCGCGTTTTCAGCAACCCTCAGCTTTCAACGGGTAATGCCCTCCAGATGATCGCCGGATACGAGGGAGAAGGAAAGAACGTGGCAGGGGGAGGAGCATGGATCATTTACGATATCCGCTCCCAATATCACGGTGCAGACAACAGCATGGCGCGCATATTGGCCCGCTGGCGACACTCCAGGTAGAAAGGAAAACTCCCAATGATCGAATCGAGAGTCAACACGGCCCTCGTTGGCCTATTCATGCTCGTTCTGGTCATGGTGCTCTCTGTCACTACGGCGATGGCCCGTTCGGACGAGCGGCAGAATACTACGGTTTCGTCCCAGGAGATGCAGGCCGGGTCCGGAGCAGGCGACCCGGAACACGGGGTAATCACGCGGGCTCCACATCTGGACTCGGTCAACAAGGAACTGCGGATCTTCATCAACAATACGCCCTATGTGCTGACTCAAGAAACGATAGTCATCGAGACAGGTATCAATGAGGCCTACAGTCGCTATGACAGGGTTGTATCCCGTGAAGCGCTGATGGAAGGGCAACGCGTCTGGGTCGAATGTTTGTCGAAGAACCGGAAGACCATCAGCCGGATCACCATCGACCTGCTTCCGCATGGCGATTAGCAGCCGGGATGGCAGGCCCTTGGACGCCGTGCGGCTTCTCCAGGCAATCCCGTGCGGTCTCCAGGCCGGCAGCTCCGGACGAATTGAGGTGTGCGAGGCGATCCGATCTACCCGGCTCGACTCGTGAACCAGTTTTGAGGAGACGAATATGAGTCACCTTCATTTTGTTGTGATGCATCCAATCATGAGGAATCTTCCATTGCGATCATGCTGTGCGGTCGCATTCCTCCTTTCCATGACTTTGCTGTCTTCCCGGTGCTTCGCCCTGAATCAGCTGTCTGACTATGCCGCCACTCCCCCTTTCGTTTCGATTATGGAAAAGCCGTCGGTGATGGTGATCCTGGACAGTTCCGGCAGCATGCACGAGTTTGCTTACCAGGAGAGAGAAGCTGGTTACAAGTCCTCTTCCAGTGCCACTGCTGTCCGCTCGAATGCCGGGTATGTTCCATCGACAACGTATTACGGCTATTTCAACAGTAAAAAGCGCTATACCTACGATGGAACTAACCTGTACTTCAAGGAAGCCGAGACCGGGGAGTGGTATGGAAATTTCCTCAATTGGCTCTTCATGAAGCGAATGGATGTAGCCAAGAAAGTCATGACCGGCGGAATGGTCTCCACCGCAGGGGATGGATCCACG
>CAZEOY010000454.1:0-3750 GCA_964513835.1 uncultured Syntrophobacteraceae bacterium | reverse complement strand
TAGGGTTTCCCGGACGATATTAGTCTCCAACAGAGCCAGGAGGAAAGGGATTGGAGATGACGCTCAGCAGAATCGTCCTGACATCGCTGTTGACAGTTCTTATGGGGGCGTTCCCGGTTGTGGGGCTTGGGGGCGGTGGAGATGCCATCATCGGCATCTGGAACACTCCGGACAACGACGCCAAGATCGAAATCTACCGCTGCGGATCGGAATACTGCGGGAGGATATCCTTTCTGGAAGAAACGACCTATCCTCTCGACGACGAGGGAGGGATGGCCGGCCTCCCCATGGTGGACCGGTACAACCCCAACCCCGATCTCAGGACCCGCTCGCTCGTCGGCCTGACCTTCCTGGAGGGCTTCATTTACGCGGGAGACAACAGCTGGGACAGCGGCCGCATTTACAACCCCGAAAACGGAAAGTTCTACAAAGCCCGAATCAGCCTTGCCGTGGACGGTGACCATCTCCTGCTTCGCGGGTACTGGGGCGTCTCTTTGCTGGGCCGAACCGAGACCTGGGTCAGATCCACCTCCAGGCACAATCCCGGAGCGTGATTTCCTCTCCTTTTCACGCGTCCCGATGCCTTGGCTCTCACTCCCGCCGCAGTGCTTCGATGGGGTCCAGGCGGGCGGCCTGATGGGCGGGGAAGTAGCCGAAGGTGACGCCCACGGCCGCAGAGAACAGGAAAGCCAATCCCACAATCCTGGAATTGAGCAGGAAAGGAACCCCGAGCAACGAGGATCCAATGGCCGCAGTTCCGAGCCCCAGTAGAATTCCCAGGATGCCCCCGAAGCATGAGAGTACAACGGCCTCTACGAGAAACTGGGTGAGCACATCACGCTCCATGGCCCCGATGGCCAGTCGGATGCCGATCTCCCGCGTGCGCTCCGTGACGGAAACCAGCATGATGTTCATGATGCCGATGCCTCCCACCAGGAGGCTCACCGCCGCCACCGCTCCGAGCAGCGCCGTCATGACGCGCGTGGATCCCGTGAGGGCGCTGGCGATCTCCTGCATGTCCATGACATGAAAATCCTCTTCCTCATCGGCCCCGATGCGGCGTCGTTCCCTCATGAGGTTCAGAATGTCTTCTTTGACCTTTTCCGTTGAAACCCCATCCTTTGCTGCCACATAGATGGCGCCCACGTCGTTGTTGCCGGCGATGCGCCGGTGGAAAGTCCGCAGCGGAATGAGCACCAGATCGTCCTGATCTGAGCCGAAGCTGGACTGTCCTTTGGACTCGAGTACCCCGACCACCTCACACGACAGCTTCTTGAGCCTGATCCAGGACCCCACTCCATCCTGGTCCCCGAACAGCTCCTTTTTCACCGTGGCCCCCAGGATGCAGACGGCCTTTCCGGAGCGTTGCTCCGCCTCCGTGAGTTCGCGTCCCGCGCTCAGGGGCCAGTCCCGGACCCGCAGAAACGCATTGGTGCTGCCGGTGACCGTGGTGGACCAGTTTCGGCTGCCATAAATGGCCTGAAGGGACTGGGACTCGTTGGGCGCGACGGCGGACAACCCCGAGACCTCACGGGCGATGGCCTCGGCATCTTCCACCTTAAAGGGGCTGGAAGTGGAGCGGGTGCCACCGGGGCCGCGCGGCCCCTGCCCGGGAATGACGTGAAGCTGGTTGCTGCCGAGGCTCGAGATCTCCGCGGCCACCTGGGCCGTGGCGCCGCCACCCAGCGTGACCAGGGTGATGACGGCCGCGACGCCGATGACAATGCCCAGGATCGTGAGTGCGGACCGCAGCACATTGCGTCGAATTGTGCGTGCGGCCAGGATAAGGGTTTCTCTGATCATTTCATTCTCCTCAAGTGTCCCAGGTGCCCAACAACAGTGCAAACCGTCCACTGGCTGCTGCAGGGAATCAGCTTTCGATCACACCGTCCCGAAACTGAATCCGACGTCGCGCATAAGCCGCCATGTCGTCTTCGTGCGTCACCATGACGATGGTGAGGCTGAAATCGCGGTTGAAAGCGGTGAGCAGTTCCATGATCTCCCGGCTCTTCATGGTGTCCAGGTTGCCGGTGGGCTCATCGGCCAGAAGCAGTCTTGGATGGGAAACGATGGCCCTGGCGATGGCCACGCGCTGCTGCTGGCCGCCGGAAAGCTCGCCGGGCGTATGGGTTTCCCAGCCCTTGAGCCCCACGGACTCCAGGGCTTCCAGTGCCCGCCGCCTCCTTTCGGACGAGGGAATGGAGCGATACACCAGGGGCAGTTCCACGTTTTCAAGGGCGGAGGTGCGATGGAGCAAGTTGAAGCCCTGGAAGATGAAGCCCAGGCAGTGGCGGCGCAGCAGGGCCCGTTCGTCGCGGGTCAGAGCCCCTACATCGACCCCCTGAAAGAGGAATTTTCCCGACGTAGGCGTGTCGAGGCACCCCAGGATGTTCATGGAAGTCGACTTGCCGGAACCGCTCGGCCCCATGATGGCCACGAATTCGCCGGTTTCGATGGTCAGGTCCACGCCCCTCAGCGCATGCATGGCTGCGGACCCCTTCCCATACACCTTCCTCACGTCCCGCAACTCGATGAGCGGCCTGTGAACGTCCACGATCTCCGGTTTCGCGCTCATTGCTTCACACTCGCCGCGTCCACCACCAGGAGCATGCTCGGCTCGACTCCCCCTTCACGGATCACGGTATGAGATCCATCCGTCTCGCCCGGTGTGACGGGGACTTCATGAGGACGGCCGTCTCGAAGAGTCCACACACGGGCTTTCCGGACGTCGCCGTTGGCTCGCTGAACCTTCCCGGATGCCGGCTGCGGGGGGCGCGGGAGCAGTCTGCTCATGATGGAGCCACTGCTGCCCCCGGACTTCTTTTCGTTTTCCGACGGTGTGAAACGAAGGGCCGCATTGGGAACCAGCATCGCATTCTCGTATCTTTTCACGGTGATTTCTGCCGTGGCCGTCATTCCGGGTCGAAGGGACATGTCGGAATTGTCCACGTTGAGGACGGCCTTATAGGTGACCACGCCATCCTCTTCCTCGGAGCCATAGCGCACCTGTGTGATGTGTGCCGGAAATCGGCGCTCGGGGTAGGCGTCCACGGTGAAAGCCGCCTCCTGCCCTTCCTGGACGGATCCCACATCGGCCTCGTCCACATCCACGAGGAGCTTCATTTGGGTCAGGTCTTCGGCCAGGATAAAGAGCACGGGCGTCTCCATCGTGGCGGCCACGGTCTGGCCGGGCTCCACGGAGCGGCTCAGAACGATCCCGTCGAAGGGCGACCGAACCAGGGCCTTGGAGAGATCCGTCTGATTGCCCTCCAGAGCGGCCCGAGCCCGCGCGACTTCAGCCCGGCAGTTCGCTTCATCCGCCGCAGCCCGCGCCAGTGCGGCCTCGGCGGCTTCCAGGTCGTGCTCTGAGACCGCCTTGCCGCTGCTCAGCTGCCGCAGATGTTTCAACCGTGCCAGCTGGCTCCCGGATTCCTTGCGTGTGGCCTGCGCCTCGAGGACTTTGGCCTCGGCGGCCTGCAGGGAGGCCTGGGATTGCAGCAACTGGGCCTCCAGCTTGCTCGTGTCCAGCCGCGCCAGAACCTGTCCCTTTTTGACACGGTCGTTATAGTCCACCTCCACCTGCCGAACGGTCCCCGACAGCTCGCTTCCCACCTCGACCTGGTTCGTCGGCTGCAGGTTGCCCGTGGCCGACACCGTGACCACCAGGGTGCCGACCGTGGCCGCCTCGGTACGGTAGTGCGGCGCCGACGTGTCCTGCGGGTGCTGGTCGACCGCCTCGGCCGCGACCGT
>CAZEOY010000453.1:1395-3751 GCA_964513835.1 uncultured Syntrophobacteraceae bacterium | reverse complement strand
GTCATGGGTTCCTCCAGGCTGTGAAAGCAGCCGCAGCCTATGGGAATGCCCCGCAGCAGGGTGAGGCTGATGGCCACGATGAAAAGCACCAGCATCCCGCCGATCATGCAGACTGCCGACTTGGATCGAAGTCCCACCACGAGCAGGATTCCACAAATGAGCTCCGTCCAGGGCATGACGATGGCCATCAGGTTGACGGCCCAGTAGGGAACGATCTGGTAGGAAGCGATATTCTCTGCAAATTCCATTGGATAGCTGATCTTGTACATGCTGGCATAAATAAAAATACCGCCGAGATAGATCCGCAGCACCACGGCCACATAGCGGTGAGTGATGATTCGAGCGGCATGATCGCGAAAGGCTGTCATTGGACCGGATACCCCCCGGCCACCCAGCCATCCAGGCCGCCTTCAAGGATTTTGACATTCTCGTGGTCCCGTTGTTTGAGCCGGAACGCCAGCTCCTCATCGTAGTGCCTGCTGACATGCCTCCCGTAGACGACGATGGGACTCTCGGAATCGACCTGACTCAGTTTCATCATGTACATGATGTCGAAGAGGGAGATGGGCACGTTGAGGGCTCCCCGGATGTGCTTCTGGTCATACAGTTCCTTGGGCCGGGCATCCACCACAAGCGCAACGCCATCTTCCATGAGCCGCATGGCCGCCTGGGGAGTCAGTGTGGCAGATTGGGGCCTGAGCAGCGTCTCCTGAACCAGAGGGATTCCCTGGGGGGCGGCGAGATTGAAGAGCACTCCGACGACCGTGGCCAGAAGCAGAATGAGCGCATAATCCAACCGGCTCGCGCGGCCTACGCGTTCGGCTTCCTGCTGGACGAGGGAACGCAGATGAGCCCTGGCCCTCTCCAGGATGGTGATCCGGTGCCTGGCCTCGGTGAGATCCGCTATGGTCTGCCGTAGCTCATCATTGCGACGGGTCAGGTCATCATTCAGAGCCTGAATGGTTTCAAAGGCCCTGGCATTCTGCAGGTACACCATGAAGCTCGATGTCAGCGTGACAATATATTCTGCCTCCTCCTGCGTGTACGAAGTCGCCAGGATATTCGGGCCGAGAGCGAATACCCCCATGAACGACGCATCGACGACGAAGAAGAAGGCCAACTCCGCATCGATACCGACTCCGTGCCTGGCAAGCACAGTGGTATCGCTCATCCGGCAGACGGTGCCGGCGGCCAGGGACTTGTTCTTACAGGCGTCGAAGGAGTTGAAGATGAGGGCTTCGCTGTCGCGCCCGCTGAGTACGGGCTCAATGGACAGCCCCAGGGCGGCCGTTCGGACTCTCTGTGATTCGCGGTCCTGGATGACCACAAACCCCTGCCCTACCCCCAGGGCCCCCATGGAGATCATCAGGAAGGTCCGAAGCAGCCGATCCATGTCCAACAGCGGGCTCAATTCGGACATCAGATCCGACAGGGTTTTAAAGTGGAAAACACGCCGGTCCAACTCCTCCCGGGATGCGCTCAGATCAGTCAAGGCACGCTGGAGGTCATCATTTCTCTTGAGCAGATCAGCATTCAGCTGCTGGATGTTCAGGACCGAGAGCGCATGGTTCATGGCGCCCTTCAAGATATGGATCAGGTTGAGCAGGAGATCCGTGTCCCCCTCATCCAGAGGTTGACCTGTAAGTCTTTCGCCAAGCACCATGAACCCGGCGTAATCCCCGGAGAGATCCCACAGAAGAAGCGTCTGGACCGGCGCCGGGAACAGCCCATATGCTTCGAAGCTTCCGCGGGCGATCATTCGGGTGCGAGTGGCAGCAATTTCTGAGGGTTTGGCCTCGGAAAAGTAGCGCAGGCAGATGGCGGAGATATTGTCCCGCACCATCTTCAGATCGTCCTCCCCCATCCCCCTTCCCGTGAGATGCCCTGACCCCATACGGACATTGACCAGCCCGGCCATACCGCTCGTGATTCCCAGCGGCCCCATGGTCATGAGCAGGAACGTATCCAGGATCTTCTGGGGCTGGACGATCCCGGAAAGCTCCGTCGATGCCTCGAGGAGTGTCCTGAGGTAGAAGACCTTCCTGTCCAGATCCTCCCGGGTCTTCCGGCCCTGGTATTGGTCGCCGTGTGGTTCGAAACCGGTCTCGTTCATGGGGCTCTATTTGGCATGATCCTGGATGAGCTGGAAGAATGCGTCCATGTCTTCGATGACCCCCAAGTGGGTGTAAAGCACTTTTCCGTCCTTTCCCAGAAGCATGGTAAAAGGGGTGCGCGGCTCACCGAGCGCAAGACGCTGCTAAGCCAACTGCTAATCCCTACGGACCATGTGCATCTGCTCAACCACTTCGATGCTGAAGGGGATGCGGCGTTTGAGGCGGCGGTGAAGCACGGGTTT
>CAZEOY010000453.1:0-1385 GCA_964513835.1 uncultured Syntrophobacteraceae bacterium | reverse complement strand
ACCGAGAAGCTTGTGGACTGCGAAGTTCTCATCGCGAACGACCGGATATTCGTAAGAGCCGCTCTTGCGCAGATGCTCGACCTCCGTGGGCGTGGCGCCGATGGCAATGCCCAGCATCTTCACCCGGTCGCCAAGGTCTTTCTTCTGGATACGCCCGTAGAGCTTGTTGAAGAGGGGAGCCTGCTGATAGCAGAGAGGGCAGTAGACCCCGAGGATTTCCACCAGAAGGACCTGGCACGATACATCCTTGAGATGAAAGGTCGGGGGCTTCACCCCCAGATACTGCTGATCGTTTTCAGCTGAAGGCGCCGGCAGATCGAAGGCGGGGAGATCAGAGCCCTTCTGGGGAAGGCCGGCGCATTGCGCCGGGCCGGAGAGGGGCGCGGAAGCGAGCACGAACATGACAGCCCAACTAACAAGGGATGGAATACGAATACGGCCGCTCATCTTTCCTCCTTTGCTTCTACCGAACGCGGACTCTTTTAGAAAGCTGCAGAATCAGCCAAGTCAGGGGGTCAGGCGCTTCCTTCCCCGTCGGCGATCTCCGCCAGATTGCTGATGCCGACCAGGCGAAAAACCTTCTTGAAGTTCTCCGGAAGACCTGCGAGGGTCACCCGGCATCCCCTTTTGCCCGCCTCCAGCAGCTGCTGGGTCAGAATGGAAATGCCGGCTCCGTTGACCGAGACATTGGGATCGAACCGAAGCACGATCTTCCCCCGATTCATGGCGAAGGCCTCACGGAACCCTTCCAGAATCTGAGATTCGGAACTGGCCGTCATGCTGCCCCGAAGGAACAGGACCGCCGCATCGCCATCGGCCTCCACCGAAACCTGTCTTTCATTGCTTCCAAGCATCTCGATGCGTTGCCGGGCACGATCGAGAGCCTGTTCCAGGATGCTTCGCTGGATGGGCTTGTTGATGAAGTCCGTTGCATCAAGGTTGAGGGCCTTAATGGCCAGTTCCATGTCTCCGTGCCCGGTGATGACGATAACCTCGGTTCTGGGATCGATCTGCTTGATCCGTCTGAGCACCTCAATGCCATCCATGCCCGGCATCTTGATGTCGGTGAGCACGAGCGGCGGGCGCTCCCGCTCAAAGACCTCAAGCCCCTCACGACCATTCTCGGCAGTGAGCACGGTATATCCGTGAGCACCCAGCATGAAGCGGAACATGGTCAGGGTCGGTTTTTCATCGTCGATGACCAGTATCTTGTTCATAAACAATCTCCCGTCAGAATCCCCACGACCCATAGCCACAACTCTGTCCGGCAGCTGAAACCCTACTCTGCTGCCGGAAACCGCAGAACGAATGTCGTCCCTTCGCCCTCGACGCTCTGCACCTGGATGTCGCCCCCGTAATCTTTCACGATGCCATAGGTGATGGCA
>CAZEOY010000452.1:2317-3756 GCA_964513835.1 uncultured Syntrophobacteraceae bacterium | reverse complement strand
TGCATGGGCCAATGCTGCCGGGGGAGGTGGGGCCTGGGCTAATGCAGCGGGAGGAGGCGGTGCCTGGGCCAATCGGGGTGCAGCCTGGGCCAATCGCGGAGCCGCCTGGGTCAACCGGTTTTAGCACCCCTTTATGGCCCGCCGGGTCACCCTGAACAATGAAAAGGCTGCCAGCGGGACTGGTTTTCAACTCGAAACATGAAACCTTAAACTTGAAACTTTTCGCAGTAGGCATGGACGAGCTTGATGGATCCCGTGGTCTACAACATTCCTGCCCCGATGGTTGGGGCATACCGCGGTCGAACGGCGATCGTCCGCTCCCACGATCCGGCGGAGATCGTGGGAGCGCTCTCCGCCGAAGAGCTGACCCGTGTTGCATACGTCCAGGTGCTGTCCGTTCGCTCCGAGCTTGAGCCTTTGATGCATTGGGGCCAGGGCATCCCCGTGGACCTGGTGGTTCAGGATCCGAAAGTGGATCTTCCTTTGCTTTATCCGTACGCCCCGCTCCTGGACAGGCACCCAGTCCGGGTGACCATCCCCGTCGCCCCTGGTTTCAGCAAAGTGGTGAAGCTTGCCGTTGCGCTGAATTTCGCGGTCAAGCTGGATGTGTCTCAACCTGCCCCGCCCCTCCTTGACGAACTGTCACGGGTGGCTCACTCGTATCTGCATCAGGCCACGGTGGCTCAACCCATCGAGTTTTTCCACAGCCTGTTTCTGGCCTTCTATCGTGGAGACCCTGTGACCCTCTGGTCCATCCAGGAAGAGGACCCCCTGCATGTCCGTTACATCACGGATGAGGGAATAGAGACGCTCTCCAGGCGCTTTGCCGACAGCGATTTGAAGGGTGACGTCACCACCTTCGTGACGCGATTCACAGAGGCACTCCTTGCCGAAAAGGCCGAGTGCGGCGGTTGCGAGGCCCTCGCGCATTGCTCCGGCTATTTCAAATGGCCCGACCGGGAATATCGCTGCGACGGTGTCAAGACCCTGTTTCGAACCCTGAAGAGCGCGGCGGAGGAGCTGCGGGGAGATCTTGCGGCGTTCACCTCCAACGGCCAGGAGGAGCGGTCCTGATGGGAGCCCCTTTTTCCCTGATCCTACTGCCCACTCTGGCCTGTAATGCCGAATGCGACTATTGCTTCGAGACCCGGACGGACCGTCGCCTCAGCCTGGATCAGCTCTCGGAGCTTGTCCGCAAGGTCATGGATCACCTGGATCGAACCCGGATCACGTCGCTTTCCATCTACTGGCAGGGGGGTGAGGTCATGACCCTGCCTCCCCGATGGTTTGAAGAGTCCTTTGAAATCATCCAAAAAATTGCGGATGAGCACCACAAGGAGGTCAGCCACTTCCTCCAGTCCAACATGATCGCCTACGGCACGCAATGGAACAGGGTGCTCGCGGAGATGTTCAGGAACAGTGTGGGCACCTCCATGGAT
>CAZEOY010000452.1:0-2307 GCA_964513835.1 uncultured Syntrophobacteraceae bacterium | reverse complement strand
ATTTTCCCAACCTCCATAGAAAGCTCAAAAGCGGCGGCACCAGGGAATACGACAGGGCCTGGACCCGGAGCATGCGGGAGGCCAGAGATGCCGGCATCGAAGTGGGAGTCATTGCGATCCCCAATGAGCAAACGCTCCATTGGGGTGCGGAGCGCTTTTATGCTCATTTCGTCGATGATCTGGGCATCCGGGATTTTCAGATCAACACGCCCTTTCCGGGAGGATCTCTCAACGCTGTGAAGAAGGGCTTCCCCCTGGACCCCCATCGGCTGACCCGGTTTTTTGCGGATCTCGGACAGATCTGGTTTGAACGGGGCTTCGAGAAGGGTGTCACGATCGGTCCCTTCGGCAAGCTGGTGGATTATTTCCTACACGGGAACAAGGATTTCGTCTGCATCTGGCGGAGCAACTGCGTCAACGACTTCGTCTGCATCGATCCCGGGGGGCATGTCGCACAATGCGACTGCTGGGTGACGAGCTACCCGGAATGGCGGTTCGGCAATGTCTTCGCCGCCGCCAGCCTGACGGATCTGCTCCAGAAGAGCCCGGCCCGGCGAAGCCTGCAGTCGCGACCCGGCGTGCTGGTCCAGAAAGAAGACTGCCTGGAATGCGACTATCTGGGCATCTGCCATGGAGGCTGCCCCGTGCGGGCGTTCACGGTGCATGCCGATGTTTTTCGAAAAGATCCTTATTGCGAGCTGTACAGGAGCCTGTTTCAGACAGCGCGGGAGATGGCGGTAAAGCGTCCACCGGGGCTCGACGTACCCGAAGGAATTGGAGTCCATTGAGAAGGAAGGAGAATAGTCCATGAGGAAGAGAACAGCAATGGCCGCATTCATTCTTGCGCTGATCACGGTGTGCGCGGCGACGGCCCTGGCGCAGACGGAACCGGATCGCACCACGCTGCCGATCCACGAGCCCCAGTACCCGCACAGCACCGTGCTCGATGTCCGGAATGCCCCTCCACCGCCTCCGCGGTTCGAGGTCAAGGCGCCGGCCGGAGCCCCCAACGTCCTCATCGTGCTGATCGACGACATGGGGTTCGGCCAGTCCGGCGCGTTCGGCGGGCCCCTCCACATGCCGACGGTGGACCGCCTGGCCAACAGCGGGCTCCGGTACAACCAGTTCCACACGACGGCCCTCTGCGCGCCGACCCGGGCTGCGCTGCTCAGCGGCCGCAACCATCACATGAACAACATGGGCTCCATCACGGAAACGGCGACAGCCTACCCCGGCAACACCGCCCAGCGCCCCGACAACGTGGCGCCGCTGGCGATGATGCTGCGATACAACGGCTACACGACGGCGCACTTCGGCAAGAACCATGAGACGGCGGTGTGGGAAGTCAGCCCGTCGGGGCCCACCGACCGCTGGCCGACCCGCAGCGGCTTCGACAAGTTCTACGGCTTCATGGGCGGCGAGACCAACCAGTGGGCGCCGGCCGTCTACGATGGCATGATCAAGATCGAGGTGCCGAAGGACCCGAACTACCACTTCATGACCGACATGACGAATCAGGCCATCAAGTGGGTGCGATCCGTGAAATCCCTGACCCCGGACAAGCCGTTCTTCATCTACTTTGCGCCCGGGGCAACCCACGCACCGCACCACGTCCCCCGGGAATGGATCGAAAAGTACCGGGGCAAGTTCGACCAGGGGTGGGACAAGCTGCGGGAAGAGACCCTCGCCCGCCAGATCAAGCTGGGGGTCGTGCCCCCGGGCACGAAGCTCGCACCGAAGCCGGAAGCCATCAAGGACTGGGACAAGCTCACCGCCGATGAGAAGAAGCTCTTTGCACGCCAGATGGAGGTGTTCGCCGGGTTCGCCGAGTACACGGACACCGAGATCGGCCGGCTCGTGGGCGCCATCGGCGACCTGGGCCAGCTCGACAACACTCTGATCTTCTACATCGTGGGCGACAACGGGGCGAGCGCTGAAGGCGGCATGGGTGGTCTCTTCAACGAGATGACCTACTTCAACGGGCTGCAGGAAACAGTCCAGGACGTCTTGAAACACTATGACGAGCTTGGCAGCCCGAATGCGTACGGCCACTATGCCGCCGGATGGGCTGTTGCCGGGGATGCGCCCTTTACCTGGACCAAGCAGATTGCCTCGAGCTACGGCGGAACGCGGAACGGCATGGTTGTCCACTGGCCGAAGGGGATTAAGGCAAAGGACGAGATTCGTTCTCAGTGGCACCACGTCATCGATATTGTCCCAACGATTCTCGAGGCCGCGGGCCTTCCCGAACCGAAGGTGGTGAACGGCGTCCCCCAGGCTCCCATCGAAGGGGTGAGCATGCTGGAC
>CAZEOY010000451.1:0-3760 GCA_964513835.1 uncultured Syntrophobacteraceae bacterium | reverse complement strand
CGACGCTGCATTACTCGCATTTCAATGCTCATCTGGTCATGATCAGCCAGCAGCATGAGAACCTGCTAGCAACAAAAGACTTCACTCGACGGCGGCTCTACCAGGCCCTGGGATTCGACGGCGTGGAATCGGTCACGCCGGTGTATGCAAGCCTGGCAAGTTGGAAGAATCCTCAAACCATGAAAGAGCGGTCCATCCTCTTCATGGGTTTCCACCCACATTCGGCTGCGCTGAACATCCCCGGCACGGACATCGACCCGGGAATACTGAAACAGCCTGACGTTGTCCTGTTCGATGTGGCTTCGCGACCCGAATACGGGGCCGTTGAGGAGCTGCTGAACCAGGGTCGCCCTCTGAAAACGGAAGTGAGGAATCACAAGGTGGAAGTGGGCGGCCTTTTCTCTCTGGGCACGTCCTTCGGGATCGACGGCACCATCATGGGAAGTCGGGAAACCTACCTCCGCGTCTTTCCGTCGCACAGGCCGGGACTCATTCATTTCGGCCTCATCAGACTCAAAGCGGGAGTCGACGGCGATGAAATCCGATCCAGAATCAACGCCGCTTTGCCTCATGATGTGAAGGTGCTGACACTGGATCAGCTCATCCAGAAAGAGAAGGATCATTGGGCCCGAAATACACCCATCGGCTTTGTGATCACCATGACCATGATCATTGGCCTGATCGTTGGATCAGTGATCCTCTACCAGATCCTGTACACCGACATCAACGAGCATCTGAAGGAATTTGCCACGCTGAAGGCGATCGGTTATGCGGATGTGGACCTGTATCGGGTCGTCCTGGTGCAGGCCCTCCTGCTGGCCCTGATCGCCTACCCTCTGGCATGGGCTGTTTCGGCCGGCCTGTATGCGCTCACGCACCACGCAACCCTGCTGCCTATCTCCATGACCTGGACGCGCACCCTTCAGATTCTTCTCCTGACCTTCTTCATGTGCAGCGCTTCGGGTTTGCTGGCCATGCAGAAGCTGCGCGCTGCCGACCCCGCGGAAGTCTTCTGACTCCATCCGGGCAGTCCGGTTGGCAGCGCTTTTCATGCGGGCGCGCATTGAGGAACCGCGCCCCGCTTTTCCCCACGGAAGGAGAGGGCTCTTTCATATGGCGGCAACGACCGCAACCTGCAAAAACCCGGGTGAAGATGAGGCCGTGGTTCAGGTGAGGAATCTCAGCCACTTTTTCGGGGAGGGAGATTTCCGAAAGCAGATTCTTTTCGACAACTGCTTCGACATCAAGCACGGCGAGATTGTCATCATGACCGGTCCTTCAGGGTCCGGGAAGACGACGTTTCTCACTCTCCTGGGGGCGCTGCGCACCGTTCAGGAGGGGAGCCTGAAAGTGATGGGGCAGGAGCTCAGGGGCTTGAGCGCCCGGGAACTGGTGGAAATACGAAAGCAGATCGGCTTCATCTTTCAGGGACATAACCTCCTTGGAGCCCTTTCGGCCTACGAAAACGTCAGAGCCGCGCTGCAGCTGACATGCCCGGATCACAGGGAGATCAGCGAGAGGGTATCCTCCATGCTCGCGCGGCTCGGCCTGGAATCCCGCATGCATCATCGACCCAGCGGACTCTCGGGCGGGCAGAAGCAGCGCGTGGCCATAGGAAGAGCGCTCGTGCACCGTCCGAGGCTCATATTGGCCGATGAGCCCACGGCGGCCCTGGACAGGGAAACCGGCCATCATGTCGTGGATATTCTCAGGGATTTCGCCCGGGATGAAGGCGCCTGCATCATCATTGTGACCCACGACAACCGCATCCTGGATGTTGCCGACCGCATCGTGAATATGGTCGACGGACGGATCATGTCAGACGTTCTGGTGGGCGAATCGCTGAAAATATGTGAGTTTCTTGCAAAAATAGAGGCATTCCAGAGGCTCACTCCCAACACGCTGTCCGACATCGCCGACCGCATGACGAGGGAAACGCATCCTGAAGGCCGGATCATTATCCGCCAGGGTGAAGAGCCCGACAAGTTCTACCTGGTCAGACGGGGGTCCGTGGATGTGCTCGTTCATGATCGACTGCACACCATTCAGGTGGCAACCCTGAAGGAAGGGGATTTTTTCGGCGAGATGGCTCTCCTCACCGGAGAAACCCGAAATGCAACGGTGATTGCCAAAGAGGACGTGACCCTGTACGTCCTGAACAAGGACGATTTCGAGTCCGCCCTGGGGAAAAGCGCAACCTTCGAAGAAGAGCTCCGCAAAGTGCTTTTCCAGAGGCAATGATGGAAGCCGGCGCTGAAAAGGAACACTTCTTCGGCCTTCTTCCGGCTCGAAGCCGGGGGTTCTCATTCAACGCGTCAATAACCATTCACCGGACCACCTCTTTGGAACGAAGATCCCTGTGGACCCCGATCATCGAGGGCTCGTTCCACGACCTCCTCGAACCGGAAGTAGTCCTGCAGGCGGTCCCACCGGTGGATCTCCCGGCCATCCCGCCCATAGACAACCGCAGCGACCGCAGTGAGCGGCTCTCTCCATCCTACGGCGTGACAGGCTTCCCCGTCAAAATCCGGAATGGCGGTCATGTCCCGGAGCGGATCGCCACCGTTCCCATTCTCAAGGTAGAACGGTTTCAGCCGAACGGCCTCCTGCTTCATATCCTCTCGAATCCGCCTGCGAACGTATGCGGGCAGGATCCAGCCAAAAGAATCCCTGAGATCGACCAGCACGACAAAACGCAAACCAACCCTGCCCCGAAGGTGGTCCACAGCCCTGGTGGCGGCGCGACATCCCCTCTGCGTCGTCTCCGCACATCCCATCAAGACGGTAACCTGTCCGGGAGGATGCAGCGCAGTCTGATTTCCAAACGCATCAAGGAAGGCCGGGCCGCCGACCGCCTCAGCCAACAACCCGCTGCAGGTCAGCACAACGATCGGCAGTGAATACCAGCAGGCTTTCATCAGCGCGGCCCTCAAGCACCAAACGCGGGCGGGCCCCTCCGCCCCTCCCTGCCCTTACTCTATGGCAAAAAAAAATGGCAGAAGACATCGAACCTGAACCGACGTCGAGAGAATTTGAATCTCATCTACTGCGGCAAGGGGCATTCCCGCATGGTCTGGACGATCTTCCGATAAACGTCGGAAAACCGGATCACTCCGACGATGGCCCCGCCCTCCGTAACGAACAGAGAGTCATGTCGTCCAACGACGAACAGGTGAAAAGCCTTGTCCATACTGTCGTCGGCATGGACCATGTGATCGGGGGTCGGCAGCTTGATGAAGCTTTCGATCTTCACGCCGACGGCTTTTCTGCAGAGCTCGGCCAGCGGTCGCTCCCACACCCTCAGCTCCTCTTTCATGGATTCCACCAGGCTCGGAGCCAGCTGGTAGTGGGGAATCGTCTTGAGAGCTTCGAGGCCTTCATAGCTGGGCTCAAGCCCCTGGACGACGTCCATGGGCGAGATCTTTCCCACGATGCCACCCTCCCCCCCGGAAACCAGCAGAATTCTCTGTTTGGAACGCTCGGCGAGAAATTCCTTTTCGGCCTCCGCCAGCGCCTCCACCGCTTCCATGAGAGTCGCCTGGCTGGAAACACGCGGGAACTCCTCAACGGGCCGCATGAGCTCACGGATTTTCATCTTCTCCATGTCTATTCCCTCCAATCCCTCAATTTAGATGTGCACGGTCGATTCGGGTTGCTCGGCTTTTTGTGAAGAGACTACAACAGCAGCCTATGCAAATGGGGAGCACCGTGTCAACCGGTCGAACCTCAACAGAGCCTGTTTTCTGCATGGGTGACCACG
>CAZEOY010000450.1:0-3761 GCA_964513835.1 uncultured Syntrophobacteraceae bacterium | reverse complement strand
AAACCCGAACGAATCCGCCTTTGCCTCGCACCCGACGGTAGCGCGCGGCCTTTTCCGGATCCCGGCCAATGCTTTTCCAGGCCGCCACGGGGTCGCCGTGGATCTTCAGGGCCTCCCGCCACACCTGCAGGAGAGCGGAACGCACATACGGGTGCTTCACCCGGATGGGGCTGTAGACGTACCAGGAAAACGTGGCCCCGCGCGGGCATCCCCGGGGCTCGTAAGCCGGAAGGTCCACCCCCACCTTCGGGTAGTCCACTTTCTGGGTTTCCCACACGATGATCCCGTCCTTGACGAAAACGTTCCAGGAGCAGGACCCCGTGCAGTTCACCCCGTGGGTCGAGCGAACCACCTTGTCATATTGCCAGCGCCTTCGATAAAGGTCCTCCCACTCCCGCCCGCCGCAGCGGACCTCTCCCCACCCCCGGGCGAGGGTCGAGTCATGGCAACCTTCACCTTCCTGGCTGCGGCGAAAATGACGCAAGGTCGACAGAAATTCCCTGGCACTCATAGGGTTTCACTCCACACTGTCTCATGACTAGATGGGGCATCCCAAACCACGAAAGGGGGTTCTTATTCAGAGGCGTGATGTTGTAATGGACATTTCGAACGCGATTTCCCACTCGGGGGGACGTCATTGGCCATCGCGTCGCTCAGGCATGAACACTAATCATGTGCTCAACAGGCAGCTGATCCCAGGTCTTCCCCTCCAGAAGCCGGCCTGATCTCTTCTTGTTGGTGCCACCCCATTGTTTGAAGAAGAAAGGGACGCCAGCCATCAGGCACTGGTCTCGAATCCCAGTCACCCAAAGTCGAGACATGGGGCGGGCCCTCGGACCTGATTCTCCCCCCACAATCACCCAGTCGATATGATCCAGGCTCATGTTGGGCAGTGGTCCCAAGAGTGGCTCACAAGAGAGAAATTTGCACTTGGCCTGTGTCTGCTGTAAATGTTCGACACGATGGAGATAGTCCGCATTTTCAACACTGACCCCCATCCACACGTTTTCAGGCCAGCTGAGGTGCCGGCTGAGGTGCAGGAGCCTCTCGGATCGTTTGGTGAGAACTTGAAACCGGTGGAGGCGGGAAAGATTCATTGTGTCGAATACCCGCTGAATGAACTCCAACGGGATATCTTCATGGAACAGGTCGCTCATGGAGTTCACGAAAATCATCTTTGGCGTCTTCCAAGTCAGGGGCGCCTTGACAAGATGTTCGTGAAGCGTGACTTTGAAGCCGTTCACGTAACTGCGGTTGCCCATGGCTCTAAGTCGCAAAGCAAGCCTTTCAGCGTAACAGTTCTTGCAGCCCGGACTGGCTTTGGTACACCCCGTCACCGGGTTCCAGGTTGCATCCGTCCATTCGATCTTGGTACTTGTTCCCATGGCTACTTCCCCAGTATGTCCTGAGCGATTCTCACCGCTGTAGAGGCCGCCTTGGGATTGCCTGCGGCAAAGCAGAGGAGGAAAAGAGGAACGTTCTTGGAATTGTACAAAGCCCTCGGGTTCGGGGCAACTTTCGCAAAGACCGTTTTCAAACGATCTATGAAGAACTGTCCGATGGCATCAAAGTCAGCGTGCTTTTCAACGGAATCCCGTCTTCCAAACATCGTCAATTGTAACATTGGACGATAAAAGGCATCCCTCCACTCTTCAGTGCCGAAAATCCTCGTCAGTCTTTGTGCCCAAGGGATCGGAGGGGGCTTTTTACTTGTGAGAAGTCGGTTTACTACTGCTCCGACAGGAAAGAGAACCCAAAGGTCGATAGCTTTGGTCAGGGCGATGGCTCGAATCGTCTCCCATTCGACCTGGCCTCCATAGGGATCCAGAAAGACTACCGCCCGCGCTCTGCGCCAATCTGATGACCTGCACCAGGAGGCCAGGAACTCATTAGCTTCCCGCTCGAGCACCTGGACCTTGTGCGCCTTATCCGGGTAACGGGTCTTGAGGTGCTCAAGTTCACGAACATGATCCGGGGAAAGGTCGACAAACACATACTCGTCAAAGGATGGTTCTGTCTCCAAAGCGATCACTGCGCTGCCTTTTTGAAACGAGATCGCCTCTTTATCCATGGGAAAGAGCCGGGAAGTTTTGCGATCGATCTCAGCCCGGGTCGATAGCCCGTCCCGGCGAATGCATCGACATAAATGGTCTTGTACCATGCCGCTTTGGGATTCTGAGCGAAGATTCTCATGTACGCGGCAAGGTACTTCCTCAGCTGATCGAGCTTCTCTTCTGTCCAGGCACCTCCGAAACTATGCTCCAGGCTCATTCTTTCTCCCCGGCAATGCCGTGGAAAAGAGAGATTCTCAGCAACCCGTCAATATATGCCATTGCTGCAACCCTATCATTACCACATCCGGGAAACACTCAAAATGGTGATTCCACTCAGAGAGCGCCGCACCTGTTCAAAGAAGCGACACACCCTGGACTCCCTCAAGCGTGAACATCGGACCTGAGCGATTTGTCACACCACAGTCAAGAGATCGTGTCAGAAGAAGCCACTCCGTGCGACCAATGTCGAGATTCTCAGATCCAAAACTCCGGATATTTCCGGGTTTTCGGGATGTTGTTGACGATCAGGGCCACGAGCAGGAGGATGACGGCGCCGGCGGCGACGGGGATGAGCACGTAGAGATACCCCAGGTTGTGGATCTTCTCTCCGCCGATGACGGCGATGAGGGCCGTGGCGCCCCCCGGTGGGTGGACTGTCCTGGTCGCGTGCATCGCCGCAATGGCCGTCGCCACGGCCACCGCAGCCGCCAGCCACATCCAGGGGTGCAGGAGCTTATAGGTGGAAACCCCGATGAGGGCCGAAATGACGTGTCCTCCCATCAAGTTGGGAGGCTGAGCCAGGGGACTCTTGATCGCCCCGAAGACGAGGACCGCCGAGGCCCCGAAGGAGCCGATGATGAGCACAAGGTCCGAACCCTCCAGAAACCGGTCGTTCAGGAATCCCACCGCCCCGATTCCGAGCATGGCCCCCACCCAGGACCAGCCGATTTCCCCGAAGTTGACCCGGGGAGGACTCTGGGTGTGCCCCTTCATCTTCCTCAAATACTCCATGAGCAGGTCCCGCTTTTCAGTGTAGCGTTAACGATGTCACCCCGGGTGATGATCCCCACCAGGCAGCCCACACCATCTGTTACCGGCAGCCGGTTGACATGCTTCTGTATGAGCAGCTCCACGATGTCCACCAGGGTGACGTTCTCTGGAACGGTGATGGCCGGAGCCGTCATGACCTCGCCGGCGGTGAGCTTTCGGACCGGCATGGCGACACACCCTTTGGAGCGCAGGCACTGGGCCAGGAGCGCCATGAAGTTGTCCGTCTTCTCTCCGACCAGCTGAGCGAGGATGTCCTTTTCCGAAATGACGCCGACCACTCTATGCTCCGCATCCACCACCGGCACACCGGACACGCGGCTTCGGCTCATGGTCTCGACCACTTCCACCAGGGGATCCCCGGGGCCGACCGAGACGACCGCCTTCGCCATGATGTCACGGGCCCTCATGGATCTCGCGAAGCGCTCCGCAGCATGCTTGTAGGCGATGCAGTAGAGCTCCCTGAAATCCCCCGGAGTGATGTCCAAATAGCCCGGAATGGACTTCATGGCTTCAACAACGTCCGCATCGCTCAAACCGACCCGCGACAGATCGATATCCTGGCCCTTCGCCCGCTTTTCCATCTCACATCTTTCGGGCCTGCAGTGACAATCGTCGCACGTGGTCCTGCTCCTCCCTGATCAGGAGCGCCAGCAGATC
>CAZEOY010000449.1:0-3766 GCA_964513835.1 uncultured Syntrophobacteraceae bacterium | reverse complement strand
CAGGAGTCTTATTTTCACCTCCACGATGCGTTCATCGGTGAAGCTGGCGGGATCGAGATCCAGAGAACCGCTCCGGGCCACTTTCATGCCGACCTTGTGGACCACCCCTTCCAATGAGCCCTCCAGGGCGTCGCAGAAGACCAGGGCCTTCTGGCCTTGCCTGACGCGGCCGATATCGGTCTCGTACACCTCCGCGACGGCATACATCCGACTGGTTTTTGCCAGTTCAGCCACCCCCTCGTCCCCGACTCTTTCGCACGGCCGGGCGTGAATCTTGATCACCTTCCCCGTGATGGGAGAGAGGATTCTGGCCTGGTCGAATTCCGCCTTTGCACGCTCCGCTTCAGCAATGGCCGCCGCGACCTCGTTTTCCGCGTGCAGGATGTCTGTTTCCCTGATCTCAGCCAGGCTCTTCAGCTTCTCTTCTGCCTGCCTCAGCTGCTGCAGGCGAGCCTCCCACTCCACCCGCTTCAGATCCGCCATAGACACCGAGACAGCTCCCGTGCCCCTCAGCTTCTCGCAGCGACGGCATTCGGCTTCCGCAAACGCCACCTCTCGGCGCAGTTTCAGGATTTCGGCCTCCTGTGCGGCGAGATCCCCGGACTTTGCCCCCGCCTTCACCTGCTCCAGTCGACTCCTGCTCACCTGGATGCGAGTTTGAGCAACATGCCATGCTGCTTCGAGCCGCTTCCAGCTGTCCAGAAGCGCAAGGACGTCCCCCTCCCTGATGTCATCTCCCTCGTCGAATTTCAGTTCGGCCACCAGGGCGGGCCCCAGCGAGGATGAAGAAGGTACCGAGATTCGGATGATTCCATCCTCCGGTTCAATGCGGCCTCGACATGCGATCGTGGCAGACAGGTCGTTGTGCCGGCTCTGGCCTGGGAAGGTTGAGTGGCCCTTCCGTTCCTGCCCGCCCTCTCGCATAAACAGGGTGGCAAGCAACAGGAGAGAGATGCCCAGTACTCCGAAACCGACGGTCAGTTTAGATTTGAACCTCATGACGACTACTCGTTCCCGTCGAAGAGATCAGTATGTAGAAAGAAGCCGAAATGAATGGTCATGCGTCAGATCCTTGGGCCAAAAAATCAGCATTCTTGACACAAAATGAATCAGGACTTTGCCTCACGGAGCGCTTTCAATACCTCCATGACATCTTCGGGGAGGGTCAGCGGGGTGCGGCCTGCCGCGCTGCATTCCAGGATAGTGTGGGCTGTACGCTCGATCACTTCCACCAGGTTCAGCGCTCCCCGCAGGCTCTCCGAAGCCACCACAAGGCCGTGATTGAGGAGGAGCACAGATTGCCCGCCTCCCAGGGTCCTTGCCACCTCCGACGCGAGCTCCTTCGAGCCGGGCATGAGGAAAGGAAGACGCGGGAGATCCCCGATGCAGGCCGCTTCAACGGAAACCGGCAGGAAAGGCAGACCCGTCAATCCCAGGGCTGTCGAATGCGGCGCATGAGCATGGATGACGGCGTTGATGTCGGATCTTGAGCGGTAGATGGCCGTGTGCATGAATCGCTCGCTGGATGGAGTCGGTCCCTCGGCATTTGTCGGCACTCCGTCCAGCCCGAGTCTCACGAGGCTTTCGATTCTGAGGCTGTTCTTATGCTCTTGGGTGGGTGTGATCCAGATCTCATCGGATTGGGGTGATCTTGCACTGATGTTGCCTCCCGCCGCCGTGACGAGGCCCATCGCTGCAAGTTTTGCAGCGGTCTGCAAAAGCTCCTGCCTGATTTCCTCTCCCCCGGAGGGGTGGGAAGCCCCTTTTGAACCAGGCGGGAAATGTGCGAAGGTTGGCAATTCAGCCCTCCCATGGTTTTCTTCGCGGGCTTTGGTGTACAACCTGTTCAGATCATTCCCGATGCGCTGCAGGTTCATGGCCACTCGAGTATCGCCGGAGAACGAAAGCCGCCCGGTCATGGCCGCCTGGATGCCGCTGAGCCTCCCGGTGAGAATGCTGTCGAAAACTCCCGCCTTCATTTTCAGCTGCACGTCCGCCGTGTGAGGCCGAACGCCCATGCCGCCCGTAACGATTCCGCCTTCAAAAGCCATGTAGAAGCGCAGGTCGATGTCGTTCAAAACATACTGTACCGAGACGCAGTGGGTCACAGCAAAGGCCTCGAGTGCCGGATCGCGGACCGCATGAGCGATGAAGCCCTGAATGATGCTCTGCATGGTGCTCAGCAGGGGCCCCTGGGATGCCGCCGGCGACGCTGCCGCTTCCCGCCCGACCGTTCCCTTCCCGCCCCATGATGAGACAAACCCCCGAAGAGCGCTCCAACCTTTGTCGAGCTTCTCTTTGAGTCCCTCGGTCGATGGGCCGCATGGGGAGCCTCCTGATTCTTGAATCACTTCGGTTTTTTGTTGCCGGTCGCTTACGGCAGGCGGAGGGTTCTGGCGAAGCTGGGCCAGGGTGTCTGCAGAGACCTCTCGGGGCATTGTCCTCGACCAGCTGAACCGCTTCAGTACTTGAGGATTCAGGATCCTTTCGGGACGCTCTCCCCTCAGCAGGCGGTCGAGATCTTCCACGACGAGGCGGCCCTGGTGTCCGGCAACGTCTTCGGTGTTGCCGCCAATATGCGGGGTGGCAATCACACCGGGAATCGAGAGCAGAGGGTGATCGGGCCCCGGGGGCTCCACCGAAAAGACGTCGATGGCGGCTCCGGCCAGTTTGCCGCTGTGAAGAGCCTGCAGGAGAGCCTCCTCGTCGACGAGAGCCGCCCTTGCCGTATTGATGAAGAAAGCGCCTGTCTTCATGCGCTGGAATTCCTCAGCGCCCAGGATTGGACCCGTATGATTGCCGATACTGGCATGGAGGCTGACGAAATCGCTCTCCAGGAGAAGCTCGTCCAGATCGACAAGCTCTGCATTGGACAGGGCAATTTGCTCTGAAGACACATAAGGATCATGAGCCATCACTCTCAAACCAAGGGAGTGCAGTCGCCCGGCCAAACACCGTCCCACTGCCCCCAGCCCGATGAGGCCGGCGGTCTTTCCCGCCAGCTCACAGCCTCTCAGCTTGAAATGGGCCGCGCCGAGCCGAGCCAGATCGCCGTCTTCGCAACCCTTCCTGTGCAAGAAAGCCGTGGCTTCGGGCAGCCTGCGGGCCAGCATCAACATGAAAGCGATGGCGAGCTCGGCGACAGAGCGTGCATTGCGGCCGGGTGTGAAAAGCACCGGTATGCCGAAGGCGCTGCACGCTGCAACATCGATGTTGACGGCTGTGCCCCGGCAACTGATGATCGCCTTCAGTTCCGGCAAACGCCTGAGTGCATCCAGATCCACCAGGTCGATTTCCGTGATCAGGACGTGGCAGCCCGTGGCTGTTTCTACCAGGTCTTCTCCCGTCAGCATGTGCATGCTCTGCCGATAGGGAGCGTATTTCACGTCACCCATGGAGCGAAGAGCCTCCAGGCTGGAATCATCCAGTTCGGCCGTCACCAGCATCTGCGGGTGGAAAGCGCCCTGGTTTTGACATGGGACTTGACGGCAATAACCCGCGAAACCTCTCAGACAGCGGCTCATCATCGAGCCGTCAGTCTCAGACTGGCTTCTCCGCAAATCCATCCATTCCTCAAACCATGTTCCGTAAAAGGAGGCTCTTTCCGGGTCCGGAACATATAGGCAACATATTCCAGAGGTTGCAGTCGCCCCCTCTGCCAGCTCAGTAAAAACTCCAGCGGCGACCCCGGCGCAAAGGGCTGCGCCTTGGGCAGTCGCTTCCGGTTGCGCCTGGACCCGGACCGGCAGATCGAGCACATCGCTCA
>CAZEOY010000448.1:0-3791 GCA_964513835.1 uncultured Syntrophobacteraceae bacterium | reverse complement strand
CCGGTTCGCGCCAGGTCGAGCGCGATGGCCTTGGCTTCAGGGTTCATGGGCACCCGCACCGACACCACCAGGTTCGGGAATCGCGCCTTCAGCTCCTGTACCCGATCCCAAACCTGCGGAGCATGGAAGAGCTCGACCATCCTGACACCCCGAAGGATTTCGGCGTCGAAGTCCACGGGGTCTCCGGGGAGGAGGGGAACGAGATGTTCTTTGAACGGTGTAAGGGATGCGTCGCAGGTCTCCGGGGTGAGATACATCAGGGTGCCGATTTGATGGGCAGCTTCAGCGAGAGAAAGAGTAATTCCCTTCCCGAGGTTGCCGAAAGGGAGCACGTTGAAGACGACCGGAATAGGAATTTCGACGAGAGGGGAACCTTCCAGCTTGACCCTGCCGAATGGGTCGAATTCCAGATGATGCAGTTTCCGACCAATGTCGATGGCGGTGCTGATGTATTCGCGGCCGTGGATTCCATCGCGGGTGGGACGCACGATTTCGGACATGTCGGTCCACATGGAGTCGAAGCCGGGACCGCTGAAAGGGCCTCGATATCCTGCCCCGGAGACCGGGATTTTGCCTGTTTCCGCCTGAAACCAGGTGCCGTGAATGATGTCCGGCTTCCAGTAGGCGTCGCCCATCTTCAGGAACTCGGGGTTGATGGTCTTGGCGAGCACTCCCCGGGGGCAGTTCTGGATACAGCTGAAACAGTTCTTACACTGATGATCGATGGAATCCACCATGGTTCGGGAGTCATAAGCGCGGTTCCTGTAAACGTCGTAAAGGCAGCGTTTCTTGACGCAGGTCGTGCATTTGAGGCAATCCTCTTCAAAGTCGATGATCCCCGATCGACCCACGGGAATGAAGCGCGGTGCCGCTGGTGTTGGCTTGATGTGATATTTCTTGGGCATGGATCCTTCACCTCTTTTTCCGTGCCACCATCCATGATGTCCACCCTGCTGGGGGGCATGGAGCGCTGGACCTGTTCTTCAGAAGATCATGAAGCCCGCGAGGGCAGCTACGAGCCGATCTCCCGCGCCTTGGCGATCGTTTCCTTCAGGGCTGCGGCAAAGGCCTGATCATCGCTGGGATCGATGTTGAACATCCTGACGCGCTGGTCACCCAAACCCGCCTCGGCCAGCAGACGATTGGCGTACCGTACCCGCATTCTGGCGCGCCGACTTCCTTCCAGAAACTGGCACTGATCCTCGGGACAGCCCACCACCATGGCCATGGCGGCCCCCTCCTCGATCGCGTGCAGAAGGTAGAGCACATCCGTACGTCCAGAGCAGGGCAGCCGCGAAATTTTCAGTGAAGCCGGATCACCGGCCACAAGATTCTCTGTGTCCTCTTCGGGAACCACCGTGGAATTGGCACAGCAATAGACAACAATTTCAGGTTTCATCACCACTCCTTGAGCACGGACCAATTCTGTACGCCACCAGCGCTGCTCGCGCGTTCGATGGTCCGTCCGCAGCAGATCGCCCTTCCGGTGAATCAACCCTGTGTCGATGCGGCTGGATTCACAGGGAGCAAACCACGCCCGTTTGGGTAATCCTCATGGGTTACCCCCGGCGCAGGCCGAGCTCACCAAAGACGATCTTCCGACTAATTGAGCCTGTGTAGGGATATTCTGTGGGAACAACATTGGTCCGGTCATCTGACTTGGTCGGGACTTCCTCGGACTGGTATGAGGGCAGAGCATCGGGGGCATTCAGGACGACAAGCCCTCTGGGAACCGGTGCAAACCAGCGCCCTGTAAGTCCGTGGCATCTCATCGATGAGAAGCTGACCAGATTGCAGAAGGAGTCGACGCTGACTCCGTTTGAAGCATATATAGAATTGAATGGAAAAAGGCAAGCACTTGTGAAGACACGAAAAAGGAACCCAAATCACACGGTTCCGACGGGTTGTTCAGCCTTTGAGCTTGATCCACAGAAGCTTTGCCGGCCCGTCGGTCGGATTCTTCCACTCAGTCGGCATCTCGGTGGTGAGGTAGACGGTATCCCCGGCTTGCAGAATGTGAACCTCGGCCTCCAGTTTCATCTCGAGAGCTCCGGAGATCAGGTAGCCGATCTCATGACCCTTGTGGAAGAAGAAATGCGAAAACAGGCTTTGATGGGGTGGGATTTCGATGAGGAAGGGCTCTGCATGCTGGTTGAAATCGGGAGGAGAGAGGGAACGAACCTGCAGATCATCCGCAGCAAAGGGTGCAAGTTTCACGTCTACGGCGTCGGTTCCTCGGAACACGATTTTCCTTGATTCCGGTCTGTCCTGAAAAAAGGCGCTCACCTCGACATGAAGGACCTCCGCCATCTTGAGCAAAGCCGGCACGGACGGAAAGATCAGATTTCCTTCCACCTGAGAGATCGTGCTCGGAGTGACTCCCACGAGGCGGGCGAGTTCAGTCTGAGAGAGGGAGCGTCTCAGCCGCAGTTCCCGAAGCCGCTGTCCCATGTCTATGCCGCCTTTGGCGCGCTTTTCCTCCTCGAAGGTGATCGTCTGATCTTTGGCCCAGTAGACAAATGGCTGATGGAGGTTGTCGAGATCTCGTTCCTCCGCCTTCAGGACTGTTAGGGAAGTGGTCCCCCTTTTGATGGAAAGGTCGATCACGACTTGGGCGATCTGGCTGATCTGGGCCCGGAGCCGTTGCGAATGCGCCTTCTTTTCCATGATCCAATAGGCAACCGTGTTCAGTTCGTAAAGGTGAGGGCAGGAGTGAGAATAGAAGCTGAGTATATGCTCCTCGCCGCCCCAGACCTCCTGCATTCCCGTGAGGCTTTCGAACACGAAGCGAACGTCTCCCTCCAGTTCTCCATGCAGACTGTATAAGGCTTCCGTGAATCGATCCATCTTGAACGGTTCGGCAACCTGCAGGATGCGGCAGGGAAGGTCCCCGATCTGAGCGTCCCTGTAAAAGCTCAGGAAGGTCGGTGCATCGGCGCCCTTCCCCGAAGTGAAGCAGTCGAGGATGGTGAGGGACGGGTGTGTTGCCAGACGCCCGAGCCTCTCCAGGAGATTCCTTGGCGACCGGTCGAAGCTCACATAGATGATGGGTTTGTCCTGCTCCCGGGAGGCCTGCATGAAACGCTGGCAGAAGATGGAGGCAAGGCTTCCGGAATCGTCATACCAGATGACATTATCCCCGATGTAAAGACTGCCCAGAATACGGTCCAGTTGATCCACCCCAGAGGTCACACACTGCCTTGTGCTCATGTTCTTGTGCTCCTGAGCTCATGATGCATCTTGAAATTCCTACCGGTTTCCATTACGTTTCTAATGCTGTTTTTCAATGAAGACAATAAAATCGAGGGGCTGCCCTCCAAACAGCGGAGCCGTGGCGGGGCGAAAGTCGGGACCCCGAGGGATGTTCGAGTATCCTACACGCTCACTTGATGCGGACGAAATGAGCATAGCAGAAGTCAACCCCTCTTTCATCCGAGTGCGGAACATCGGGTAGAATCAGGGCCGACCCATTGATTTCCCGCCTGCGCCACTTGCCGGTACCGCAATCCTTGGAGCAGAAAAGCGAACAAACCCGGTTGTGGGCACCACAGACCGCGTGGAGCACTGCGGTCGTGGGTCTGTTCGGTGCCATGGAAGGCTCTCTTATTGATTCGTCAGGAGTTCATACAGCATGTGTCGACTATTCGCTTTGACCAGTGAGGAACCGCTGTCACCCATGCGGGCCATCAATGCTCTGGATGTTATGCGGGAGGGCCACGACGGGTCCGGCGTGGGCCTTTACCTGGCCGACCTGGGCGGCCCATTTGAAGAATTCAAGGGCGCCCCCATTC
>CAZEOY010000447.1:2394-3793 GCA_964513835.1 uncultured Syntrophobacteraceae bacterium | reverse complement strand
GATCGAGGCCCATCCTGAGGGCTGGAGCAGGACCTTGCCGTCGGACGCAGGGTAGAGGATGGTCATGCCGGGGTGAGGTGTGATGAAATCGATGCGGATCTTGTTGGGTTTTTTGAATCGATACATGAGCTCCTGTCTGGACTTGAACTGATCGTCCTTGCCGAAGCCCGTGATCACGAGGCGCGTCTGGTACTCCTGCACCTTTTCGTAAGCGGCTTCCATCCTCCCCAGGAGCGCTTCGGAATCGGCGGCGGTCCATCCATGGGCTGAGCCACAGGCCAGCGTCAGGATCAAGAATGCGAGTCCCGCCGTTTTCATGGTCATCTGCCCTCCTCCATGTTCCATAAAGTAAGAGCGTCTGCTGAAAAGGCCAGCTTCATGCGTGGAATCCTCCGGCAGACTGATGGCTTGATGCTGGTGCAGCTGTCCACAGGGGCAATACGTGTTGCGGCTTGACTTGAGTCAGAGCATCATCTGTTTGGATGGGATAGGGGAGAAGGCAGGGGTTGGCAGGGGAGAAGATGAAGTCAGTCAACACAAAAACAGCAAACTAATTTAATGAAAAAAATAACACACAAGCCTTCCATGGTTGTGCATCAAAGTGCTACAATGCGTGCGGAACGGATCCGCAGACTGGCAAAATCAATCATCGAGGGAATTCCATGGATCAAACACCTCCGCAGCTGAATGTGAACGGACGCGAAACCACATGGGCCCGTGCCGTCGCTAAAGAGACGGGAATCCAGGTGGCCTCCTGCTATCAGTGTCTGCGCTGCAGCAACAGCTGCCCCGTCAGCACTTTCATGGATATCAAGCCGCACCAGGTGGTGCGCCTGGTTCAGCTGGGACAGCGGGAAGCTCTGCTCGGCGCCTCGTCCATCTGGGTCTGTCTTTCGTGCGAGATGTGCTCGACCTACTGTCCCAACGAAATCGACGTAGCCGGGCTCATGAACCATCTCAAGAACGCCGTGGTTTCCGGGCGCCGAACGCCGGCCGAATACGAGATCGCCGCGTTCCACGACGTTTTTCTGAGGGTGCTCAGGGAAAACGGCCGCATCAATGACCTCCAGCTCATGCAGCGCTACCGGATCAAAACGCTCCTGCATGGCCAGGTGCCTACCCGAGAGGAGTTGACCACCGATGCGGTGCTGGCCTGGGATCTTTTTAAACGCAGGCGCCTGCGGTTTCTTCCGGAGAAGAGTGGGGCAGCAGGTGAAATCCGGCGTGTCCTGGAAGACTACGGTCACAAGAAGGTATCCACATGAAACCATACGCTTTTTATCCGGGTTGTGCGCTCCAGGCCATGAGCTGGGACTACCGGGAATCCCTCCAGGAGGTCGCGGCCGCTCTCGGACTGCAGCTTGAGGAGCTTGAGGACTGGACTTGCTGTGGGGCGACG
>CAZEOY010000447.1:0-2384 GCA_964513835.1 uncultured Syntrophobacteraceae bacterium | reverse complement strand
GCGGCTCACAGCTTGGACGAAAAGATGTCGGTGATGCTTCCCGCCAGGAACCTGGCGAGTGCCGAGGCGCTGGGGCGCGACCTGGTCGTGGCGTGCCCCATGTGCTTCAAACGGCTGAGAACGTCGCGTCTCATGCTCGAGGAGAAACAGGTGGACGTCCCCTGGTCCATCGCTCCCGACCTCGAGGTTCTCGACCTCGCTAGGCTGTTGGCGTCCGAATCCTGGCTGGATCGCATTGCGGAAAGGGTTTCGGTAGACCTCTCGGAGCTTCGGGTGGTCTGCTACTATGGCTGCCAGGTGGTGCGCTCACCCAGGATCACCGGCTACGAAGACTATGAGAATCCGCGGCATTTGGATCGGCTCGTGAGCGCCGTTGGTGCCACGTCCATTGACTGGTCTTTCAAGGCCACCTGCTGCGGGGCCAGCGTGGGGATTCCGAGGCGGGACATCGGATTGGCGCTGGTGGAACGCCTTCTCGGAGGGGCGCGCAGGAGCGGGGCCCAGGCCATCGTGGTGTGCTGCCCGCTCTGCCAGGGCAACCTGGACCTGCTGGGTGCAGAGCTCGCCAGGCGCTCCCCAAACCCGGCTGAGAGGTCTGCGCTCCCTATTCTCTATTACACGGAGCTCCTGGCTGTTGCTTTCGGGCTGGCATCCGTCCGAAAAGGTCTCAAGAGCCATCTGGTGGATCCGACCCCGCTCATGGACCGGCTGTCCACTGCGCACCCGGCCGCTTCGAGCGAGCGGGCCGAATCGGAAGAGGGAATGGATCATGTCTGATCGGAACCTGTCGAACCTTGAAACCGTCCTGGTGGTGGGAGGGGGTATCGCCGGAATGCAGGCAGCTCTGGATCTGGCCGCCATGGGGATCAGGGTGCATCTTCTGGAGCGGTCCGAATCCATTGGCGGAAACATGGGCCGCCTGGACAAGACCTTTCCCACCAACGACTGCTCGACCTGCATGATCGCACCACGGATGGTGGCCTGTGCCCGCCATCCCAACATCCATATCATGACCATGTCCGAGCTTGTGGATCTCGATGGGGAGCCGGGACGATTCACGGCCCGCATTCGCCGTCATCCAAGGTATGTGGACGAGAATCTCTGCATCGGCTGCCGGCAGTGTGTGGACCGATGCCCCAAGAGCGTTCCCAATCCCTACAACGCCGCTCTCGACAAGCGAAAGGCGGTCTACCTGGTCCATTCCCAGGCCATTCCCATGGTCCCGGCCATCGACACGGCATCGTGCATCTACTTCCAGAAGGGGCGCTGCAGGCTGTGCGAAAAGATCTGCCCCACCGGCGCCGTCCGGTTCCAGGATCCGGGAGAAGAGCTGGATCTGGCCGTGGGTGCCGTGATCCTGGCCGGGGGCTACGAGCTCGCGCTGGTGCCGCAGGCGGGGGAGTACGGCCTCGGCCGATACCCCAATGTCGTGACCAGCCTGGATTTCGAGCGCATGCTGTCGGCTGCCGGGCCTTTCGCGGGACACCCCCGAAGACCTTCGGACGGGGAAATTCCCCGTCGCGTCGCGTGGATCCAGTGTGTGGCGTCGCGCGACAGCGCCCGGAACAGGAATTTCTGCTCCTCCGTGTGCTGCATGGCGGCTGTGAAGCAGGCCATGCTGGTGCGCGAGCACGATGCCGGGTTGCGGGGCGCCGCCGAGCCGCCACGTGCCGTGACCGGTGAGCGACATGGCGAGGGCCGACCGCCCGTGGTAGGCGTGGCGGAGCGCGATGATCTCGCTCGACCCGGTGTAGCAGCGGGCGGCGAGAACAGCGGTCTCATTGGCCTCGGTGCCGCTGTTGGTGAAGAACGATTTCGTCAGCGACTTGTCCGGCGTGAGGCCGGCAAGGTCGGCCGCGAGCGCCGCCTGCGGCTCGGTGGCGTAGAGCGTCGAGACGTGCTGGAGCCGGTCGAGTTGCTCGTGGACCTTCCGGGTGACCTCCTCGTTACAGTGGCCGACGCTGACGGTCACGATGCCGCCAAAGAAATCGAGGTATTCATTCCCTTCGGCGTCGCGCACGATCTGGTTCCTGGCTTCGGTCACCACCAGGGGTTCGCGGTAGTAGTGAAACACCGCGGGAAACAGGTGCCGGCGGCCGGCGAGTAGGATTTCGTCTCGGGTCACAGGTTGGAACGGATCAGATCAACCGGATTCATCATTCGCGGGGTCAGCTTAGCGTGCCGGATCAAGCCGTTTTCCAGCCGCATGGTGATGCGCCCGCTCAAGCCCTGGATTTTCCAGGCCGCCAGCCGGTCCGAAGTGACCACCACGTCGACGACGATCGTGTCACCGCTGGTGGTGACGGACTCGATCCGGGCCACTCGCAGGTTGGCGTCGAAGCGATCCTGATGCCACTGCCGGACACCTTCGCGCCCCTCATAAA
>CAZEOY010000446.1:2482-3794 GCA_964513835.1 uncultured Syntrophobacteraceae bacterium | reverse complement strand
ATAGCTTTCCACATCAGACACCGCCTCACGGACCAGTTTCTGATACCATCCTGCGAGTTGCTCCGATCCCACTCGTCTGTCCCGATCCCACTCCCCTGAAAGGTCCTCCAGGGATACCAGGAGTCTTAACGAAGCCTCTTCAAACCGCTCAATATCGGCAATGGGGACCAGGAGAGCCTCATAGGGATCCCGAAACCGTTGATGATCCACATTGAATCCTTCCGACTGGAGCTGATCCAGAAGGGCAGATGGTTCCGGGAGTTGGGCTTCCCCCATGGTCTTGTGCAGGACCAGTCTCATGAGATCCAGCAGGCTGTCGATCTGGCGATTGGCCTGGATCTGGAGAAGCCTCTTCTGCTCCTTCGTGTCCAGCGTTTCCATCAGGCAGAGCTGGTGGCAGCGCAGCAGCACATAAAGGGCTGGTTGCACGGGTGAATTCGGAATCAGGACATCCCACTCGACTCCCTCCAGTTCCTGCACGATCTCGCGACTCAGTCGACCGATGCTGCCCTCGGCTCCCTCAGGCTGACCCATCAAACGCAGGTCGAGCCAGATCAGTACGTCCTCGAATTTTGTGATGCCGCGCACAGGGCCAATATCGCGCAGTGACCGGTATCGATCGAGCCGTTCCTCGTTGCGGACGGGATCCAACCGATGATAGCCCTCCACTTCGATAAAGCGCCTCGTCCAGCCCAGGATCTCATGGGGCGCTTTGTGGAAAAAGCCGGCCCCCTGAATGTGTTTCAGCGCACCAAGCCTTCGGGAGGATTCCCCCTCGTTCCCGCTTACCGGGGCCAAGGGTTCCCCGTTCCAGCGTTCAAAGAAAACGCATCGGGCATATGCTCCCGCATCGTAGGTACCGCTGGTGCCACAGGCCAGCTCCGCCGCAAAGCGGTCTTCGAGGATCTGCCTCACCGCAGTCTCCACTTCCGCGGCTTCTGCGGGTATATCGAACACGCTGTGCAGTTCGAACAGGATGGCGTCGAGGACATTGTCTCTGAGCCGTTTGAATTCCGCCTCCCTGAGACCGACAAAATCGTCAACCGTTCCGAATGATATGCCATGCCGCCGCAATGACTGTCCCCTCATGGAGCCGTCCCTGGCGCAGGACAGCTGCCAAATTGGCAGGCGGGCTTCAACATCCCGATAGATTTGCTCCCGCTGGCTTTCCGTGATCATGGGAATCGCTCGCTTTCTACGGATCAAAATCCAATCTCGCTCCGAGACGCGGAGACGCGGCGCCCCCAAGAGGAGGCGTGGGCTCGGCGTAGGATCCTATCCTCAGGGTGAAATACCGGACTCGCGCAACAAT
>CAZEOY010000446.1:0-2472 GCA_964513835.1 uncultured Syntrophobacteraceae bacterium | reverse complement strand
CAACAATTCCGGGGCCACCCAGTTTCTGAAGAACTCCAGGTAGATCATGGGATCATTCGCAGTACGGGGCAGGCACCGGCTCAGGAGATAGCGCTCCAGTTCGTCCACGATGGATTGCTGCAGCTGATCGGGTGGCACCTCGAACAGCACCTGCCTCAATTCGCCGATGAGTCCCTTCAGTCTTTCTCGATGAGGCCCCGTGAAGAGCGTCTTGAGCTCCGGTAAATGGTGTTGGCTGAGCACTTCCCATTGCAGCGTTCGGTCGATGACATTTCGGTAACAACACTGGTAGCTCCAGAGATTCCGGTCGACTTCCTCCGCAGGCAGTCGATCGGCAAGCCCGTGAAGCACTGAGGCAGGCTCCTTCTGAAGCCTCGCCAGCAGCTCCCGCTCATAATCCTCGGGGTTGAAGCAGAGCGGCTTCTCTGCCTGAAGCCCAACCAGATCCATGAGGATGGATTCAATGAGGCCCACTTCCGATGGATCAACTGTCATTTGCTCCAGCGAGAGCTCCTCGCGGGCCGTTGTGGAGACGGAGACCTCCTCGCTTTCTCCACATGCCGATTCCGGATCCATCGGACTCGTCGCCGTGAGGGGCACACGCGCCTGGACCGGCACTCCCCAGTGTTCCAGGAGACGTGGAGTCAGCAGCAGGGCACCCTGCATATCCCGCAGCGCCCCTCTCGCCAGTTCACGGTCCGCAGGATCCTGGCTGTAAACCAGAAGCACCGCAGCATGGCGCCAGGTCCCGTGTGAGCCCTTCAAAGCCTCGCGCGCCAGCTTCGCTTCCAGATGAATGACAATCTGCTGCAGCAGAGCCGTTTCCTTCAGAACTTCCCGTGGAGCGATGAACTCCACTCGATGAAAATGGCTGAGGAAGCTCGAATAGTCCCGGACCGACAACAGGCGGGAAAGCCCGTCCAACCGTTCCGCGTATTCCTCCCCCTCAGCTTCGGGCGGTCTCAGGTGCGGCGGCACGCGGGTGTGGCGATTGGTGCTGCGCAGGTCAAGGGCTGCAGCCTCCTCCAGGAGGGCTTTCAGAATCGGGTCATCGGCCAGCCATTGGGCGATGAGAGCTCCCTCCCACTCCTCAAGCGGTGAAAAGAGCAGATGGGTCGAAAGCAGGATTTCTTTCATTTCGCGCACGACGATCTCGCGCCCTCCCAACCCGCCCACCAGGGTACGGAGTGATTTGGACCCCAGGTTTCCACCGCGTACCGCAGACCGCGCCAGGGTCGACATGACCCTGCTGGCCAACGGAGGAACGGACCCGAAGCTGTTGGAGCGATCCAGCACCACGATCCGGCGTGCCTGATCCAGCCACGGTGCGAGCTGCTCCTCGGGAAACGGGTTGAAGAGGCGCACCGACAAGCACGCCATGCCACTCCATCCGGCTTCCTCCAGTTCGCGAAGCGCTTCAACCGCATTGGGAACCAGGGAGCCTTCCAGGATCATGACGGTCTCAAAGACCGGTTTTCGACCCGCGGCATCAACGGCGGGGCAGATTCCGGACTGCAGATCGCGGATCGTCGCCGCCTGATCCGAGCCCGCGGCTGCCATGATTCCCTGGCACGCAGCCTCGATTTCAGCAATCCTCAAACCCGTGAGCTCCTGAACAGCCCGGACGGCGTAAGGGTAGATGCGCACTGCCGCCTGATGAGCTTTTTCAAGCTCGGACTGGGTTTCCTGATAGACCGCGGAGGTTCCGCTGGGACCGTGCACGATGATTTCGCCCTGCCGGTTGATCAGCTTGTGCTCCAGGAAATCAAATCCCTCCAGGGTCTTCCGGAGCCAGTTCCTCACCCTGGTATCGGAAGGAACCTTCACAAGTCCGATCTTGTGCGTATCCGTGATCCCGCCAATGCCGACGATGACGGGCAGCTTGGCAAAGTGTGTGAGGAGCCTCGCCAGATAAAGCGTCGCCACGTACTCCTGGATCGACTTCGGCGCCAGCATGATGCCGCCGTCATCCCGGAAGCTCATGAAGTCTGTATGGCTCTCCTCAATGTTGAGGTTCGGGGCTGCGAGAGCGCGCTTGGTGATGAGGAAGAGGCCCTCGAGCCTGGCCCCCACAAACTGCGGAATGATCTCGGTGAAGAGACGCCACCCCTGGGAAGCCGTGAAAGTGACCGGCAGAAATCCTCCGGCACGGCCCACGCCGATCAGCTTTTCGGCCGCAACCTTTTCAGAGGGGTTGACTTCATCCACCACGATGTACGGATGTCCGTTGGCGTAGGCGTCCGCCATGGCGTAGAAGGGATTTCCGGCCGGAGTGATGGGAAAACCGATGTAAAAGAGAGGATGCTCGGGAATGGCCACCTGGCTCAGGACCATGCCCGCAATCGTCCCACCCATGATCATGAGCGAATCGCCCGGGTCTTCGCCCGTTACCTCCGAACTGGGAAGAGCCGCCCCCCCGGCCTCCTCCAATTCCGTTGCGGATGCCTCCAGGAGGATGCGGCAGGATTCGTC
>CAZEOY010000445.1:1887-3826 GCA_964513835.1 uncultured Syntrophobacteraceae bacterium | reverse complement strand
CCAGAGCCTCATTTCTCAGACGTATGCGCATTGGGAGTGTGTCATCGTCAACGACGGCAGTCCGGATGATACGCCTGCCGCTGCCCGTGGCCTGATCGCCCGTCATCCTGATCAAAGCATCAAGCTGGTCGACAAGATGAACGGCGGATTGGTGGACGCGCGAAATGCAGGTGTTCGGGCCTCATCCGGGGAATTCATCCTGTTCCTCGATGCAGATGACAAGATCCATCCCGAATTCCTCAAAGAAACCGTGCAAATCCTCTTGGAGGAACAGCACGTGGGGTTTGTCTACACGGCCGTACAGCATTTCGGGGCACGGACCGATGTCTGGGGTGGAGGCCCCTTTTCAGCCGAGTGTCTCCTTCGGGAGAACCAGATGGCCTGTACGACTCTCTTTCGTCGCCAGATGTTCGACGAAGTGGGTGGGTTGAAAAGCGAGATGAAGGAAGGCTTTGAGGATTGGGAGTTCTGGATTTCAGGACTTGAGAAAGGCTGGCATGGGCATTACCTGGAAAGGCCGTATTTCTTTTACCGAAAGCATAGAGCACCATCCATGCTGGAATCGATCTACGCGGATCATGCCAAGATCAGCTATCTCAAAGCGAAAATCGTCAGTCTCCATCCGTCTCTCTACTCTCCCGTGGACAGGGAATGGGCCCGCAACACACTGGGTCGCGGCAACCCCTTCACAGAAAGCTCATCGGCCACGGTCGTGAGGAGAGGCGCGTTACCGACCGCATCGGTCCCATCAGAAGACCGGTCACACTGCGTAGATGTGGCCCGCCCCTCAGACCGAGCGGCAGGAATTGCAGCTGTGGTCCCCGTGGAACGAAGTCTGAACCGGGTCATTATCGCCCATACGGATTTCCGTTTTTCTCCTACCGGGGTAAACAGTGGCGCCGAGATGGCGACGATCTATCTCGCAAGCTCTCTGGCGTCCGAAGGTATTGAGGTATCCGTCTTTGGGCTCTTCGAGAAGCCCGTCGAGCATTACCTGGGTGTGGAATTCCGCGGGTTTCAGAGCTACGAGGAGCTGTGCACAGCGCTTGCTTCGTTGACCGAAAGGGTGGGTCTTCTTATCGCACATTCGGTCAAGGCTTTGTCTCATTCTGCAGGGAACCCCAATATCGCCTTCCGTACCCTCTGGATGCAGAACCCTCCCCTAAGCTTCCTGGCTTCAGTTCCAGAGATCAACCGTTTTGCGCATGCCGTCATCCACGTTTCGCAATTCCAGACCCAGGCCGGGCGTGCAGTGGGAATTGAACGACCGGTTATCCTCCTTTACAATGGTTTTTCAGAAGAGGTGTTTCAGCCTGCAGATGGACACGACCATCGCCGAATTGTGTACGCAGGGGCGCTGGTTCCCCAGAAGGGGGTCCACTTGCTGGTCCAGTCTTTTCCCGCGGTCAGGGCTGCGATCCCGGGTGCCAAGTTGGTCATCTGTGGTTCAGCGGGCATGTGGGGAGAAAGAGCTTATCTGGATACAGAAGCCATCAGCCAGGCCATTCCGGGGATCGTCTTCACCGGAGCGGTTCCCCATGAACAGCTCGCTCGACTTTTCAGCAACTCCGCACTTGGCGTCATGCCGACCATCAAGGAAATGTGGCAGGATCCCTTTCCCCTCACTTCGGTGGAAATGCAGGCGTGTGGCCTCCCCGTGTTGGTCTCGGCAGCCGGGGGACTTCCGGAGAGCATCATTGAGGGAGAGACGGGATTTGTGCTCGACAGCGATCGACCCGAAGCATGGGCTTCAGGGATCATCGACATCCTGCGTGACCGGGAGCGCCTCGACGCGATGCGCGCCGCATGCGCCGAGCACGCCAGGAGCCGCTTTCGGTGGCGAGACCTTGCAAGCGGATTTCTCGAGGAGGTCGAACGACTGCGCAGTGGCACCGAGGCAGCCGCAGCCATTTGGTCTGCCCCCGCTCAAATCCCGGCG
>CAZEOY010000445.1:0-1877 GCA_964513835.1 uncultured Syntrophobacteraceae bacterium | reverse complement strand
ACGCTGTTCAAAGCAACCCCCGATCTATCGCCTTTCTCTCCACGTGGAATCAACCCTGCGGCATAGCCACGCACACGGCCTTCATCACTCCGATGCTGCGTCGAGTGCTGGACAAGGAAGGGTTCAACGCCACACCGATCGTAATACTCGGCGAGGAAGTGAAGTCACTGACGGCGCGGGACGAGGATAACGTGTTCCGGTGCTGGCGACGCAACAGCCGGGATTTCCGGAAGGCTCTCCAAGTAATCGAACGGGAGGGGATTACCCACCTCCACATACAGTTCCAGGACGGCTTGTTTGCCGGAAGCGATCTCATTGGATTCCTCAAAGCATGCACGGCACGAGGAGTCCGAGTCTTCCTGACGCTCCACTCTTCCGAGGCGAATCTCGACTTCGGTGCCGCCCTGATCAACCTCGCTCATCGGGCTTTCACGCATCTCGACCAGAGTGCCATCCGCTACATTGCTTACGGGGCGGATCCCGAGCGAATACGGGTCATCCCGCACGGAATCATGAGTGACCGGGTCCTGCCCGAGATTGCCAAAGCCAAGGCCTCGCTCGGCCTTCCGGGCGATTTGAGGATTGTGTCATCATTCGGTTTTGTTGAGCCGCATAAGGGGATTCACGGGATCATCGAGGCATTTCCACAGGTTCTCAGAAGGCACAATGCTGCTCTGGTGATTGCCGGGGGGGGGCATCCGCACAATCCGGACAGTATCGAGTACCTGCGGAAGTGCCGGCAGATGGCCGAGCATTTGGGCATCTCCCAACGGGTTCGGTTCGTCGAGGGCTTCCTTCCCGACGAAGTTGTGACAAGTTACCTCGCAGCTTCCGATGCGATTGTCATGAACTACGCAGTGATGCGTAATGAAATCTCGGGTGCTGCGGCTTTCGCCCTGGCACACCGGCGGCCTCTCATCACAACACCGGTGCCTGCCTTCAGTCGTCTCAGCCGATGCACGCTTCAGCTTTCTCAGGGAATGGGCATGGCCGATGCCATTAACCTCATCCTTGGATCTCCCTCCCTCGCTGCACATCTCGTGACTGAAACCGAGCGGCACATCGCCGCGAATTCATACCACAGTCTGGCGACCATACTTGTTGATGAATACAGGAGACCTCGAGATACGGCCCAGCGGCCAGGAGTCGTTTGCCCCCCAGAGGTGAGTGGTGGGAATGTACAGGAGAGTGTTCCGCAGAACCTACAGGGAGCCTTCGCAGGTCCGCGCTCTCCGGTTCCGAGGCGTATTGGAATCGACCTGCGTACCTTGGCCGATTCCGATTCCATGGCTCGCGGCATCGGTCATTATGCGGTTCATCATCTGGATGCACTTCTCAAGGCCGGATCCAGGCATCGCTTTGCGATCATTCACGCAGATGGTGAGCGGGTGCCGACCTGGGGACATCGTTTTGCCGAGCATGATGTGGACTGGATTCGAGATGTTGATTATCGCCCGCAGTCCCTGGACCTCATCCATACGCCTGATCCCATGGGTCTTCAGGACAAATACGACTCCCCTTTCGCATTTTTCCGGGAGCCCAGAATGACCGCGGTTTTCCACGACCTCATTCCTTTTCATTTCTACCGTGAAAACATGGGAATTCTCTGGCCAAGCTATCTTGCCAGGCTCGAGCAAATGCGTCGATCCGGTGTGATGCTGCTCTGCAACTCGGAATTCACCCGGGAAGATCTCATTCGGTCCATCGGGTGGGAGGCGGAGAGTTGTCGGACGATTCTGGCGGGCCTGAATCAAAGCGCTTGCCGCGATGCGCTTCACACGGGGGCAGAGGAGATTTTGCAGCGATATGGCGTACGGGGCGACTTTGTGCTTTTCGTGGGAACGATGGACCCGCACAAGAACTTCGAGTCGGTTTTG
>CAZEOY010000444.1:1092-3837 GCA_964513835.1 uncultured Syntrophobacteraceae bacterium | reverse complement strand
CGGAGCATATCGCCCGGGCAAAGAACATCATCCAGGCGAGCATCAATCCAGCGGGTTTGTGCCACCCTGCGGGTCTGGACGTGCCCCTGGGCTGAAACGATTCTCGCCATCCAGTCTTCACACCCTTCGGAAGCGAGGAGTTGAGGGGGCGGAGCGAGACAGACAATCCAGATCGCTGCGATGAAGATTCCAAGGGATGGAAGGTATCTGGGGCTTCTCATCTTGTGTGACCTCCGGAATCAGCAGGGGGCCTCCGATCGAGACGGCACCGACAGGACTCCCCAAAAGGGCCGGATCTCACTTCTTTTCACAGCACACCATCCCGTCCCAGGTTTCGTCCGGCGGGTGCTCCCTGCATTTGGCGCACTCTCTCAGGTAGTGTCGAGCGGCTCCATCTTCCCCGGTCATGTCCAGGTATTTCTGAAAGAGATGCTCTGCAAGGTCCCATGACCGGGCCCGGAATGCAGTCAGCGCTTCCGAGAAGACGGCGCATGAGTATTGCTGAGCTCTGTCGGCATGTTCCATTGGACATATCAGTTCGTAAAGATTGACAGGATTGGATTTTCCATAGAGTCGAAATATGCCCAGTTCTCTTGTCAGGAAATCGTTCAATTGATCTATGGCTTCCTTTGATATAAGAATCCTTGTTCCAAAATGTTTATTGAGTCCTTCGATCCTTGCTGCGGTATTGACCACGTCTCCCACTGGTCTGTATTCGAAATGACCTGAACCACCAACATTTCCAAGCAATAGCTCCCCATAATGAAGTCCAATACGAGTATGAAGTTTGTATGTTTCAGACTGATTGTTGAAATCATCAATGGCGTCCATGATTTCCAGGGCTGCCCGGCAGGCTTCTTGTCTCAATGTTTTATCGGGAATCGCACTGGCCCATACTGCCAGCATCGAATCTCCGATGATGTCCGAAATAATCCCATTGTTGGCCTTAACGGGATCAAACAGGGCTTCGTAGTATTGGTTCAGGAAGATATTCAGGTCGCGGGGCTTCATCTTCTCAGAAAGGGCCGCATATTGAGAACCGTCGGAACAAAGGATGGTTCCGAATACGGTTTGATGAGTCTGTGCGATGTCCTTGGCAGCTCTCATGTCTGCCATGATCCGGTCGATCACATCGTCCGGGAGGAAGAACCCGAACGCCTTGCGGATTCTTGCGCGTTCCTTCTTTACTCCGGCGTGATGCAGCAGAAAACCGCCGCCCAGGGCCAGGGGAGCCTGGATGGCAAAGGGAACAGTCAGCGGAAGCCAGACGCCTTGGTCAGAGAACAAATGGGTCGCAGCAAGCCCGTAGGTCAGCAACAGGCAGACGATTACCACGAAGGCGGGCAGGGGTGTCAGGAAGCAGCAGACCAATCCCGGGAGAACTCCGGACAGAAAGATAGCTCCCAGAAAGACGCCCGTTGGCGCCGGCCGGACCGGCATGCTTTCGACGAGATTGGCAAAGGCGGTGGCCGCAATCTCGACTCCGCTCAGATCCACGCCGTCCGCTCTCGAATAGACGGTATGGAATCCATCTCGGCTTTCGGGGCTCGCGAGCTCGGACACACCCACAAAGACCACCTTCCCTTCAAAATCCGGGTGTTTCTTGTTGCCATCCCGGGCATTCAATGCACGGTGAAAGGGTATGGTGGGGATCGTTCCCGGTGGGCCGTAATAGTTCAGGAAAACGCTGTCCGGTTCGGTGTAGGCTGTGATCAAGGCATGGAGTCGAGTCGTCTTCCCGGAATGCCGGGCACCGGCGGGGCGGGCCTGCAGTTCCCTGATCATTTCGTGTGCTATCCAGGTTTCTTCCTCGAATATCGTTCTGAAGGCAGAGGCGATGCGACCGATGTTTCTTTCCGCACGGACAGCCTCGGCGTCGCTGGGGAATATTGCGGAGAGAGACGGGCTGACCGATTGGAGCAGCAGGATGAAGTCCCGGTAAACGTCAAGGCAGAAGAGCTGAAAAGCCAGAAAAGGCAGTGTTGGGGTAGAGCCGGCCTCTGTCTTGAACCTCCATGTCTGCCTGACCAGCATGGGGACTTTGGGCAGGGGGTAGGGAGCAAGGGCTGTTGCGGTATCTGCAATGCAGGGGATGGGCGGAACAACCCTCTCAAGATAGAGGGCCCCCCCTCCGGTGCTCACCCCGGTAACGGGAATAACCTCCCGCTTCAAGTGCTCGCAGACCAGAACATTCCCGGCCATTTCGAAAGTCCGGGCGAGATGCTGGTCATCGTCCTCGGATGTGGGCTCTCCGAAGTAGATGTCGAAGACGATGAGCGATGCGCCGCTTCGGTACAGTGATTCTGTCAGCCGGGCATACAGAGTGCGAGGCCATTTGACCGGATTTGAGGGGAGCTCCAGTTGCTCGGCCGATTCATGGTCCAGCGAGACGATGGCCACTTCGGCAGGAACCGCTCTCGGACCCCGCAGAAGGAAGAGGACCTGGAGGTCCAATCCCTCCTCGAGATTACGGCCCGGAGGCACCACGTGCAGAATCAGGCCGAAGACCCCGAGCAACAACGCTACCAGCACTGGTGTTTTGAACTTTCGGACCATGGGTCACCACTGCAAAGAGGGGTGGTGTACCGAAAAGCCAAAGCCTTGACCAGGTGGAACGACCGCCTGGCGCCGCCTGGCGCAAGTCCCTAACCGGTTGCTCTCTTGCTGGTCGGGGAAAAACACCTTCATTGCGACAGTGATTCCAGGTCACGAGCGCTTGCACAGCTGTAGATGGAAGTCTGTTCA
>CAZEOY010000444.1:0-1082 GCA_964513835.1 uncultured Syntrophobacteraceae bacterium | reverse complement strand
AGGAATAGATTGCTTATATAATACTGTCTCAGTTTCCCTGCGCAACCCCATTTATCATTGGGGAACAAAAACGTTCGATCGAGTGTATCGGCAGGATCTGCCCGTGCAGGCAGCCGGGGTGGATTCGGTCGCTCCGTACAATCATCCTGCGCGAAGGTTATGTTTGACTAACAATCGATAATGAAGGAATTTGCAGAACACGATCCGGCAGAAGAGCTTTCTCGGAGGAGGTGAAATGGAGCGGTTCTTCAAGGCGCAGAGTGTTGTGGTCATCGGTGTTTCCAATTCGCCGGGCAACCTTGGACGCGCCATCATGTACAATCTCATGGAGTTTCGCTACCAGGGGGTCATTTATGCAGTTGGCTCCACAGGCGGCGCCTTCATGGGCCACAAGATCTATCCGAGTGTTCTTGAAATCCCTGAAACCGTTGATCTTGCCGCAATTCTGGTGCCGGCGCCCGCGGTTCCGGAAGTGTTGAGACAGTGCGCTCAGAAATCCATCCAGAGAGTGGTCGTCGAGACGGCGGGCTTCGGGGAGCTTGGAGAGGATCGCACTTCCCTGGAGGTGCAGATTCGCGAGGTTCTACGGGATCATGACATGCGCATGATCGGCCCCAACTGCATTGGGGTCATCAACCGGGCCAATGGCCTGGCCGTTCCTTTCATGCCCTTCCGAATGGAGGCCCCGCTGGGCAGGGTCGCCGTGGTGTCCCAGAGCGGCGGGGTGGGGGGGACCATGCTCAATCTGCTCGCGACGGAGAACCTGGGATTCAGCAAATTCGCGAGCATCGGGAACAAGCTGAACGTCAATGAAAACGATCTGGCCGCCTACCTCTGCGGAGACCCTGAGACTGATACGCTCTTCTGCTATCTCGAGGGGATTGCGGATGGGCGTCGATTCATGGAAATTGCCTCGTGCTCTGCAAAACCCGTGGTGGTCCACAAATCCAACACCGGGGGAGCCGGCGCTGTCATTGCCCGATCCCACACGGCCTCACTGTCGTCCGACGATCGGGTGGTGGATGCGGCGTTGAAGCAGGCGGGCGTGTTCCGGGCCCGTGAACAGCGGGAGGCTGTTGAAA
>CAZEOY010000443.1:1325-3852 GCA_964513835.1 uncultured Syntrophobacteraceae bacterium | reverse complement strand
GGCCAGCTCGGCGGACAGGGCCTTCCGGTAGTTTTCGATCCAGACCGGCTTCAGCTCGGGGCTTGAAAGAATGGCCTCGAAGTCGAGCCCAATGTTCTTGAGAGTGTAGACGTTCAAGCGGCGCTGCAATTCAAAGATTTCCTGCATGAATCAATCCCCTGCTCCCTCGGGTTTCAGGTCAATGGATTCAAAGTACTTGCGAACTTCCCGGGCGATGACCCGGATGCGGGGATGGGCCTGCTTGGATTCCCGGAGGCGGATGAAGTGCTCCCAGCCGCTCCAGCGGCCGCTCACGAAAATCTCGCTCTTGAGCAGGTTGGGCAGAATGTCCCGTGCGATTTCGGGTCTCAGCCCCCTTTCCACGTCCCCCTCATACCAGTCGAAAAGAGCCTGCGCCCGCTGGTGCCACTGGATGACCACGGGATTTTCCTCGGCGAAGGCTCCTCGCTCTGCGTCAAAAAACAGCTGGATCTCCTCGGGTAGAATGAGGACCATTCCACGGTTCTTGTAATTGACGTAGCGCGTGCTTTCCTGCGTGAAGGAGAAGACGCGATGACGGACCAGTTCGTGGGTGATCCCCCGGTCGCAGACGATCTTGAAAACGAAGAGCGGCAGGTCGGATGCCGGGTCTTTCCGCAGAAGACTCAACTGCTCGGCTTCAGACATGAGCGAAACCTGCAGCGGCCAGCCCGCATCGGAAAGGTCAGGGCTTTGGAAGATCGCAGGAAAAAAACGATGAAGGTGCTGGGCCAGAAAGGAGCGGCAGGGGGCATTCCGGGCGTCGAGGGACCGCAGAGTCTCGATCCAGGATCGCAGGTTCCCGGCCATGGCGAAGCCGTCGGGGATCAGATCGGGGGAGAGAAAGATCCGGTGGAAGCCATTCCGTGGTCCCAGGGCTCTGAAGATGGAGGTGCAGATGGACTCGGGATGGAATTCACCGCCTTCCGAGGAGTCCATGCTCATGACCTTCAGCACGATGTTGCTGTGTTCGAGAACAGAAAGATGCTCATGTTTCTTGAGCATCAAGACAAAGGCCTTTGCAGAGTCCTCGGTGATGCGGTCTTCAGATTTGTAGGCGGTTCTGCCGGCCAGCTCGACGAGCCGCAGCAGTTCGTTTTCGCTGCAGGGTGCAACACCGTGCGGCACCACCTCCATGGGGACGAAGCGGACTGATGGCATGTGCTTCCCTCCTCCCATCTTCACCGTTCCAAGGCCAGTTGGATCAGGCGGTCCATGAGCGCTGAAAAGTCCATTCCCGCGGCGGCAGCCGCCTGAGGGAAAAGGCTGGTCTGGGTCATCCCGGGGATGGTGTTGGTCTCGAGCACAAAGAGATTCTCTCCGGAAACGATCATGTCCGTGCGGCTGTAGCCCTTGCAGTAGAGAGCCCGATGGGCGACCATAGCCAGTTCCTGGGCCCGGCGGGTCATGGATTCCGAAATGCGGGCCGGGCAGACTTCATGGGAAGCCCCGGGAGTGTACTTGGCCTCGTAATCGAAAAACTCGTAACGGTCTCCCGGTATGATTTCCACCAGGGGAAGAGCCTGCAGATCATCGTTGCCGAGGACGCCTCCAGTGATCTCGGTGCCGGGAATGAACCGCTCCACGAGGCAACGCCGGTCGTACTGCCAGGCGAGCTCGAGAGCCCGGGGCAAATCCCCCCGATCCCGGGCGATGCTGAGGCCGATGCTGGACCCTTCATGCTCCGGTTTGACGACCACTGGAAATCCGAGGACCTCTTCCACTCGATCCACGGTTGCCGGATCATTGCGGTCGACCACCACGTGGGGGGCCACCGGCAGACCGGCCTGAATGTAAAGCTGTTTGCTCAGGATCTTATTCATGGCGATGGCGCTTCCCAGTACCCCGCTGCCCTGGTAGGGAATGGACAGGGAATCCAGCAGTCCCTGGATGGTTCCGTCCTCGCCGAGCCGCCCATGAAGGATAATGAGCGCGACGTCGATCCTGGATGCATCCCGGGCCAGGCGAACCAGGTCGTCCCTCGGATCGTAGCGAAGCACGTCGTAGCGGGACGGATCCAGAGCACGGAAAACCTGGTCGCCGCTCTTGAGCGAAACCTCACGCTCCGCCGACTTCCCCCCAGCCAGCAACGCAACGGTCAGCTTTCTTTCCATTGTTGCCATTGCCCCCCTTTCCTTCTCTGCAGTCAACGGAAATTTGAACGGCCATCAGCTCCTTTCCGGTTGGACTGATGGGAAGATGCTCGAAAATCCGTTCCTCCAGGCTGAAATACAGCCCCATCCTTTGTTCGAGAAAGGCAGCCTGCTCCCGGGTCCGGGCATAGCGATCGATGAGGTCCAGAAAACGCTCCTCGATGGAGACGATCTCCGCATGCCTGACTCGCTTGTCCGCATAATTCACCAGAATCGATTCGGTCACGGGCCCCAAGACGCGTCCATGGTCCATGGTCACATGTTCTCTGACAATGGGTGCGACCTGGGGAAATCCCCAACCTTGCAGCATGTCAGCACCCAGTTCTTCGTGCCTCTCGCCGGTAGCGATGGACTGC
>CAZEOY010000443.1:0-1315 GCA_964513835.1 uncultured Syntrophobacteraceae bacterium | reverse complement strand
AGCTGGCCGACTCGTGCCCCGAGGACGGCTGCACGTGCGGCGACGACACGTGCAACTTCGACGGCCAGCCCTGGTCCGAGGACTGCCAGACGTGCCAGGACGATTGCGGCGCGTGCAACAACCCGCCCGCCTCCAGGAGTTGGAGATTCAGATCATTCGAGCGCTCATTCAACAGTGCACCCAAGAATAGCGCTAATTCTGCCACGAGGATGCTGTGTAATTGGATGTGCCTCGGCATCCGAACGCGCTCCATCAGCGAAAAGCAATGAACTCGAGAAGGGATCGCCATTTAACGTCCTCTGTCAGCAGCTTTGACCAGAATATTCTGCGTCTATCCTTCTATAGCACAAGGTAATAATGCTTGCGATCGCAGAAAGCAGTGTCCACTGCATCCAATGCTGTGGTGATCACCCCGAAAGATCCCGCCAATGGCACCGTCAACGTCACCGCAGGCAATACCATCACCACCACGCCCAGTCTCAATTTTGCCGGAACCGACCAGTTCAGTTACACCATTTCGGCAAATGGGGTTGTCTCGGCGCCGGCGACAGTCACGATCAACGTTGTCGGGAATCCTGCGATCAGCTTGGTCAGTGTTTCAAGGGCCAGGGTCAGGGTCAGGGGGAATCTAACCGCCACGGCAGGTCCGCGTCTTGTCCTCAACGGGTTGGGGCCTCCCATTGCCCCATTGACGATTCTGGTCGACGGCAATGCTCTCGCAACGGTTCAGACCAATCGTCGAGGGCGCTGGAGATTCTCCGGCAGAGGGGTCCCCGGTCTGACGAACCCGGAAGTCATCAGCGTCATCAGTGCCGGATCCCCGGGGCTGAATGTTCCGTTGGTGGTCTTTTGACCGATTGGAGTAACCTTTGCTCTTGAGGTCTCACCTCCACCCGTGGCCTCAAACCAAGAAATCGGGTGAAATTGCCAAAATCCCCGGATTTTGATGGCAAGGGCCTCCCTCAGAGGCCCTTGCCTTTTGAATCAAGGTATCCGGAGTTCGTCCGGTTTGGCGGGGTCGGACTCCTGTGTTCAGCTCAGCGTTCTCCCGCAGCACAGATGGGCAGTCCCCTGTAGAATAAGATCCCTGCTTGATATTTTTAGGAGTGGCCACGGGCTGCCGATGGCTCGGAGACCGTTCGAAGAGGACCTTCGCCCTGTTCACCGGATTTCAGGGGTGCATCCCGAGACTCGAGGAATGAGGAAACGTTCGAGATGGCACTATTTCAGAAAAAAGTAACAAATGCAAATTCTTAAGGCTAGGTTCCTCTCCAACACCCCGAATGCCAAGGCATTTCCATTCCCATGCCTCTGC
>CAZEOY010000442.1:0-3864 GCA_964513835.1 uncultured Syntrophobacteraceae bacterium | reverse complement strand
AGCGAGCCATCCACCCGATCGCTTGAGTGGCTCCAGTCCGAGGAGCCTTTCCTCATGCCTCCGGAATCCGGGGGGCCTGAAGGACGGGAGACAGCGGATGCCCCGACTGAACTGGCTGTATCCCAACGTCCGGAGTCTGTGGATCCCGGATTGCCTTTCATTGCTTCTCCACCTGCGGCTGTTCAGCGTCGTGATCTCAAGGAGCCAGGGAAGCCGAAGCCGGTTCAGGGCGAACGCAAAACGCCCCAAACGCTTCCCGGAGTGAGGCGGTGAAAGAAACAAAGGGAGGCAGCCGCACCCAAGTCCGCAAGTCAAACAGCTTCCCATCGAGCAACCAGACTCAATGATTCGACTGAAGCTGCAACGGCCTCGATGGAGAGGCGGGAGGAAGGGGGCATGGGACTGGGGGTGTCGCCGGCGGATGGCCCGTCGGGAGGGCGAGGAGGTGGGCCTGCACAGCAGGAATTCCAGCTGGCTCAGGTGGACGCGCCGCCCACCATCGTGAGTCGTGTGGAGCCCGATTACCCTGCAATGGCTCGGCGTCAAAGGCTCTCGGGCAAAGTCGTTATCAAATTCCTCGTGGATCCCCACGGCCGAGTAAAAAGGGCATCTGTACTCCAGGCGGCCCCCCAGGGGGTCTTTGAGAGCTGTGTGCTCGATGCGGTGGCCAAATGGCGCTTCAAACCCGGTTTGTATCAGGGACACCCGGTTGCCACCTGGGTGATCCTTCCCATCCAGTTCAAGGTGTCGGGGTGATCGCGTGGCGCCGGTTATGCCCGATAAGACGCCAGGCCGAATTCCCATGGCGCCCGTTGACCCCTGCTGTTGATTTTACACCGTGCCTTGGGCCGATGGTCATCTGAGGGTGGACGAGGGATGGTGAGTCGTCAGGTGGGACGGTGTGCAGGGAATCACAACGGCCAGACCAGAAGGATCATCGGCACACCCACTGCGACGACGATGATTTCGAGCGGGAGACCCAGGCGCCAGTAATCGCCGAAGCGAAAGCCCCCCGGGCCGAGGATCAGGGTGTTGTTCTGGTGCCCGATGGGGGTCAGGAACGCGCACGAGGCGCCCACCGCCACGGCCATCAGAAAGGGGTCGGCGCTGACTGCCAGTTTTTGGGCGGTGCTGATGGCAATGGGGCACATGACCGCGGCGGTGGCGGCATTGTTCATGAAATCTGAGAGCGTCATGGTTGCCATCAGTATCAATGCCAGAGCAAGGACCGTGTTGCCTTGGGCAAGGCCTTCCACGAGCGCGCGCGCAATCAAAGCCGCTGTGCCGGTGCTTGCCACCGCTTGAGCCACGGGAATCAGGGCGCCCAACAGCACGATTACAGACCAGTCGACCGAATCGTAAACCCGGCGGGCTGGGACCAGTCGCAAAAGCACACTCGCCAGCGCGGCTCCCGCAAAGGAGATCGCCGCCGGCACCAGGCCGAAAGCTGCCACACCTACGCCCAGGGTCATCACCGTGGCCGCCAGGAAGGCTTCGCGCTTGCGCGGCAGTTTCAGACTGCGCTCCGCCAGAGGAGCGCAGCCAAACCGGATTGCAAACTCGCTCAGCGCCTCGCGTTCTCCCTGCAGCAGGAGGACGTCTCCTGCGGCGAGTCGCATCGAGCGCAGACGAGCTAAAGTTCGTCTTCCCTGGCGCGAAACAGCCAGCAGGTTGATGCCGTAACGCGTGCGCAGGCGGATGTCCGATGCGGTTCGGCCGACGAGGATCGAGTCTGAAAACAGCACCATTTCTGCAAGCACGACGTTTTCGGACTGAACGGCCTTTTCCATTTTGGAGCATCGAACTGCTGCATCTCCCAGCCCCTCGCTGCAAAGGAGCTGAGCATCCTCCTCGAGCTGGAGGCCGAGAATGGAGAGCGACTCCCGCAGGGCAGGGGGGTCCGCCTCGATAATCAGGATGTCGCCGGCACGGATATGGCGCCTCAGGTTGGGTGCCGGTATGTGCGCGTCGTTGCGCACAATCCCGACGACCTGGGCATCCGCGTTTTCCAGGGCCGACTCAATTTCGTCCAGCATCATGCCCTCTGCTCTAGACTTCTCCGGGACACGTGCCTCGGTCAGATACGCTCCGATTTCGAAATCCTGAACGCTGGCGCCTTTGCGCGCCGGTACGAGACGCCAGCCGAAGATGGAAATGAAGGCTACGCCGCTCAGGGCCACCGCCATTCCCACCGGGGTGAAATCGAACATAGCGAAAGTCCCCGCACCGCTTTCACCGCGGAAGCCGGAGACGATGAGATTGGGGGGAGTCCCGATCAGGGTTGTCATGCCGCCAAGGATCGAGCCGAAAGCCAACGGCATGAGCAATCGGCCGGGCGGCATTTTCTTGCGGGCGGCGAGCTGGATGGCGACAGGCATGAGGAGTGCCAGGGCGCCCACATTGTTCATGAAGGCGGACATGATCGCGGCGAGGCTCACGAGCACGGCGACGGTGAGCTCAGGTCCGGCCGTGCTGGGCATGACAGCGCGCATCAACGAATCAGCTGCACCCGAAGACTGCAGAACGCCGCTCAAAACGAGCACTCCCGCGACTGTGATGACCGCAGGGTGACCGAATCCTGAGAAGGCATCTTCAGCTGGGACCAGCCCGATGAGCACGCATACCAGGAGGGCTGCAAGTGCCACAAAATCGTGACGAAGGCGATCCCAGATGAAAAGTGCGATCATGCCGATCAAGATGACAATCAAAGTGATCTGCTGAAACGGCATTGTTCACTTACCTCCAAGTTGCTGCGGCCCGTTTCTATTCTTCAGCAGAAGATGATGTTCTCTTTCGCGCTCCAGGTGATCACTCGGGAATCGACAGCACGCGGGACCGGCATCCGCTGAGAGACCCGATGATCGGCAGAGGTGTTACCTCCAGCCCGGCCAAACAGCCTTCCCGCCACAGTCAGCTGTGTATGAGGCACCACTTGCCCTCCACCATGATCTTTCTGCAGCTACAAGCAGATGGTAAACACCGGCGCCAATGGTGTCGAGCCTGGTTCGACCTCACTCTACGCAAGGAAGACCATGTGCTTTTGAGACGGCAGGTCAGTTCATAACCCGGAGAGGTCGGATTCCTGGGGGGAGATTGTCAGGGAACCTGCTGCTTCAGTGCCTCATTCAGCCGCGAGAATCTGCGCAGCAGGACCTCCTCCAATAGTGGAGGGCCGTAATCCTCGTATTCATAGCGAACGCGTATGACGGGCTTATTGACTGAGACGACCGAGGCGATGTCGATGGGAGTGGCACTGAAGACCAGGTCGCAGGGGGTCCGGTTGATGGTCTCCTCGAGGTCCTGGATCTGCTCTTCACCATACCCCATGGCAGGAAGCTGCGGCCCGATATGCGGATAACGCGAGTAGGTCTCCCGGATGCTGCCTACGGCGTAGGGGCGAACGTCAACGATCTGCGAGGCGCCGCACGTGCGGGCGGCGATGGTCCCGGCACCGAACGGCATGCCGCCATGGGTGAGGGTGGGGCCGTCTTCCACCACCAGGACTCGCTGGCTCGCGATATCTTCCGGGCAGTTGACGATCACGGGTGATCGCGCCAGAACGATCTCTGCATTGGGGGCGTAGCGTTCGATGTTGGACCGGACTGTCTCGATGTCCCCAGCGGATGCCGTATCCACCTTGTTGATGATCGCCACATCCGCCATGAGCAGATTCGTCTCGCCGGGATAGTAGAGCAGTTCGTGGCCGGCCCGGTGAGGATCGAAGACCACAATGTGGATGTCCGGATGAAAGAATGGTGTGTCATTGTTCCCGCCGTCCCAGAGGATGACGTCGGCCTCCTGCTCGGCGGCCTACAGGACCCTCGCGTAATCGATGCCGCCATACACCACGATGCCCTGCTCCAC
>CAZEOY010000441.1:0-3866 GCA_964513835.1 uncultured Syntrophobacteraceae bacterium | reverse complement strand
TCAAGTGATAGTAAGTATTTGCGGTCATGTGGGTGCTCGAATGCCCCAGGAGACTGCTCACCGCCGCCAGATCGGCCCCGCCTCGAAGCATGATGGTCGCGAACAGGTGCCTGACGTCATACATGGTGCAGTGATAGCCGAGCCCGGCCCTCTGGCAAGCCGTCTGAAATGACCTCCTGAATTTTCTGATCGGTTTCCCCTTGTATTCGACGACAAACTCGCTGGCTGCTTCACTCCTTCTCGCTGCCATTCTGGCCGCGAAATCCTCCGATACCGGGATCTCACGCCAGGTCTTCGTCTTCGACGCATAGACGCGCACCAATTGTCCCTCAGGGTCGAAATCCTGCCATTTCAGGTTCAAGAGCTCCGATGGCCCGGGTCTCGTGCCCAGGTTCCAGCTCACTTCAAGCGCCCACTGCAGATGCGGCTCGGCATGCTCGATGATCTTCCTGAGATCCTCCACAGTCAAAGACGACTTCCTGCGCGGCTCTTTCGGCTTCCGCCATTGCTCCAGGGGATTGTTCGATGTCAGTTTCATCCTGATGCCGAATTTGAAGATCGCCCGCAGGTAGGTGAAGTACCTGTTCCTGGTTGACTGTGACCGCTCCCTGTAAAGATCGGCCAGCGCCAACATATCAGCGTACTTCAACTGATCGACCGGTGTATTGCAGAACATGGGGAGTACACGCCCATTGAGAAGGTTTTTGAGATCATAGAGGTATGATTCGGAGGCCCCCCATACCTTCCTGTCGTCGATGTACTGTTGAGCCAGTTCGTCGAGATAGACTTGAGATGAAACCCGTGGCTTTTTCCCAAGCTTGCTGTCTGACTTGAGCTGATAATCGAATGCTTCAGCTTCCTTTTTGCACTGACTCCCTTTCCCAAAGACCTTGATATGCTGGCGCTTCGCCTCATCGCGGTAAGAAACAAACCACCTGCCGTCCTTCTTCTGGTGAACACTCAAAACTGAGCCTCCCTCTTTCGTATGGCCAGAATCTCCTTCAGAGACAGATGCCCGTAAGCGTCGCTGCTGCGCTCCAGAATTTCCAACGGAAGAAACCTCGAAACCATACGGTGGACAGGCGTGAACGATCCACGCCGCCTCGGCCTGCGCACCCGCTCTTCGGCCCTGAAAGCGTCACGGTTCGTCATCCACTCGTCCAGCTCGAAGCGGTCGAAGCGGTTGAACCTGGGACCGTGCTTGGGGATCGTGTATTCCCTGGCCAACTGGGCGAAGTATTTCTCCGACGTGTAGCCGCAGTAGTGAGTCGCCTGTCTGAGGTTCAACCATCTCTGCTCGATGTTTTCTCTCAAGATCAACCTCCAGAATTTGATGTTCTGCCGATCAGGACCGAGGACCTCTCCTTTGAGAGCCTTTGGGTTGCAGGGCCTGAAGAATCGCCGCTTCTTCGCGTCTTAAAGCCCCGACCGATCCCCCCTGATCACCGTCGCCGGGCAACACTTTCTTTCGCCTCCCGCTTCCTCAAGAGCTCGGAGCAGTCCTCCGCCTGGGGGCACATTCCACATTCAAAGGCATATTCACTGAAGAACTGCCCGAAACATTCCGAGCTCCCGTCCCCTGCCTTTATCAGCGGCTCCCACTCGTGCGTGCCGATCGTTATGAACTCGTCACCGTTGATCTCGGCTGCTGCGACCGGGTCCGCCTCTGTCATCCGATCATCCTCCTTAATGGGTCGAACCTGGATCGATCCGGTCGTCCCGTCCGGAACCATCAAGGCACCGCAGCAGCACGTCGGGAGCCCCACTTTGATCCACTTGGCGGTAGTCCTGATGGTGTACCCGCAATCCGGACAAATGACTTTCTTCAACCTTGAATCCCCCATATATCCTCCTGTATGACCCGATCGTTTAAACGCTGATGTGCTTGATTTCAGAACCAGGCACTCCAACTACTTCTCCACCTTCTTGGGCATTGGAGTGCGGATGATTGGACCGGCCTTGTCGAACTTCACATAGTTTCTCGCCATTTCCTCGAACACGTCGTTCATGGTCCGCCCAACCCGAACGCACTTCAGCTTCAGTTGCATGTGAAGATCGGCCGGCAGCCGCACTGTGATCTGCTTGAACTCCGTACGTCGATCATCGTCACCGCTCACTTCATCCCCCTGTTGTCTGTGGGCCCATATCACCATCGAGAACTGAAAAATACAGGAATGACATTTCGATGTCAAGACTTTTTTATGGTTTAATTGAATGACATCATGGCAGCATTCCATCATCAAGAGAATGGATTGTCGCCCTCAATCTCTTTCCGGGCAGGCGCCAGGAAATGGGGTTTTCGACGATGCCCCTCACAATGGATCGATGACGATCATGGCGTCTAGCGGGCGTGAGTCATCGGAACCGTCCGAGGGCGGGTTTGACAGCCGTGTGGATACGGTGGCGAAATCAGATCGACGTCTGACCACCCAGGATGGCCGTAGACAGGCAATCAGGAAGAAAATGAACCAAGGGGGGCGACTCACGGTAAAATCGCGAAAAAACGGCTTCCAGGGGCCTAAAATGACGAACCGATCTGGAGCGTGATCGTCGTCATCGTTTTCAAGGCTGCATGGTGGCGATCGAGGGCTTCTTCTGAAGAGGTTTAGGTAGGGGGACGCGCAGATCCCACGGGCTGAATCGCTTGCAGTTTTGGGAGGTCGCCAACAGACAGAGCGGGACCTCCCTCATGGACCAACTAATCCTCTTCAAACCCCTGGCTCGTGAATTTGAGGGTGCGGCTGTTCTCCGTGACTGTCCGGACGACGTTATCCGGGACACCGTCGGGAACGTCGGCCTCAATCTCCAATGTCACCCGGACGTTTGCTCCGACCAGGCCGGAGAGATGGGTGATGACCTCCTCGGCGATTCGGCCTGCATCACGCCCCACGCGTGTTGCATCGAGGGTCACGGTGCCGTGAAAGCGCCTGGGCATCTGCTTTGCGGGAGAAGTGGGCGATGTTCCAGGAGTGGGAGTGACATCGGGTGGCGTCGGGCCTGGAGGTGTGCCGGTGGCTGTGTCGCCTCCACTAGGGGTCTGGCCGGCCGGCGGCTGGCTGTCCGCGAGCATCTGGGCTCTGGCCACATCGGGTTTCACGAGCAGACCGGGATCATTCTCCCCGAGCGACACAATCTGTCCTGCACGAAGTCCCCGGTAACGCGTGGCACCCTCGTCGTAGCTTTCGGCGTAGGCAAAGGAGTCCTGGTTCCAGGTGAGAAGCGCACAGCCGTCCCGGACGGCCCCCAGGAGCACCGACGAATCCTTGAGGCGCGGCAGGTACAAATAGCGGCCGAAGTCCTCGATAAGCTGCTTGATCGTCACGGAGTCGCCTCGCCACAGTGGAACGCGATCGAGCTCCATCCTGAGCCTTGTGGCCCCATAGCTTGTGACCAGCAGCTCCTCGTTACGCAGTTTTTTGCTGGCTCGCGCTGCGAGAGCGTCCTGGCCCGAAACACGGATGGCCTGCCACTGGACGGGGGCTTGGGGTGTTTCCTGGGTTGGCACCAGGAGCCACTGATAGGTTTCGGGGATGCGCGCAGCCACGGTGCGATCCGCGCCCGTCTTCTGCGTTTCGGCCTGCTTCACCTGGTGGGGTGACAGGTCGAGGGTCTCCCTCTCACTGAGGATGGACTCCCACGCGAGAAACTTCCTGACGGCCTCATCCAGGTCCTGAAGGCGCGTCTTGTCCGGGGCGAGGAAAACCAGCGTGTTTCGGTAAATGCGTGGCGCAGTGCCGCGCATCTCGAGGATTGCCTTGGCCGCTGTCTCGGCCGCGCTCCCCGGCTCTTTGCTGTAAGGATGGTCAATCCCAAGGACCACAAGGCGTGCATCGAGATCGTCCGGCACATCGGCGCTCGTTCCCGGG
>CAZEOY010000440.1:0-3872 GCA_964513835.1 uncultured Syntrophobacteraceae bacterium | reverse complement strand
CGGTCCCCATCGAGCAGATTGAATCTTCCCTGCTGCGCTCGGGCGTTGATGGCGGTACGCCTGGGCCCGACCAGGGGTTCGGCTTCGGGGTTGTGGACGTCCTGGCCGCCCATGGGGAGTTGCTCGCTGGTCTGACATGCACCGATTCCGACGGCGACGGCTTCTTTGCTGAACCGGGCTGCGGATCTCCGCTCGACTGCAACGACTCGGACCATGCCGTCCACCCCGGCGCTGTTGACCTGGCTCGGGATGGGATTGACCAGGACTGCAGCGGGTTTGATCTCAGCATTACGGTGCGGCGGGCTGTGTGCAGTTCACGATCCGGGATTCTCCAGGTTGTCGCAAGCAGTGAGCTCAAGGGGGATGCCCAACTCTCGGTCGAGGAATTCGGCGCCTTGGAATACCGTCGAGGGAAGAACTGGGCTGGCAGATTCAGGGAGGTGCAGACCTGCCCGACAACGGTTGTTGTGACGGGCCATGAAGGATCCAGATCTTCACGCGTTCGGGTTCGTCCCGGACGCTGAGATCTGAGCCTGCACCCTGGGGTGCACTTTTTGGGGTTCGTCATTTCGATTGAGGGAGGAACATTGACCAGAGGGTTCAGAAAACACCGGGAAACTCATCACCAGGCTGCCCATGAGCAAAAGGTCGGACCGATCGGGGAGAAGCAATGTGTCGACTGATTGTTCACCGGCGTCACGAGGCCGTTTTGTCAATGGAGGATGGCATGAAGAAGAGAAGGTTATCGGAGATGACAAGCAAAACCTGGAAATGGCTCCTTGCCATTGCGGTCGTGATGGTGGCTGCCCTGGTTCACTCGGAGGCTCAGGCCACCAGGGTGACGGTCGTTGACGAGAACAACCAGCCGGTCAAAGGGTTTCGTTGGCTCCTGGAGGAAGATACCAGTCGAGCCATCACACCCGGTGTCTACCAGCCTCCGGAAAACACGGTTCGGCTCAGCGTTTACCGAAGCTACTCTCCGGTTGTCAAAGCCGGGAGATCAAGAAACAACCGAGCCAATGTCCGCGTGCCGAGGGGCAAGCGATACTTCCTTTCGGTACTCCCGGATTCAGGGCACGGAATGGGCGGCGCCCTGATCGAGCCCGGCCAGAGGGCGGCAACCGTTGTGGTCCAGAGGCACCCGCTCCCGACAGCTCAGATCACGGTGAAGGTTTTCCATGATATCAACCCGATCAACAATGCGCCCGATGTCGCCGAGGTCGGTATTCCGGGATTCAGGATCATGATGTTCGATCAGTTCGGGCAGCAGGCGTTCGATGTCTTCGGCAATCCGCTGGGTACGACCTACCAGACCGATGCGTCGGGGAATTTCATCCTGGATGCGGACGGCAATCCCGTTGTCAGTGCTTTGGGCAATGATCTTTACAGCGATGCCAACGGCGAGGTGACCATCAAATTCCTTGCGCCGGGAAAGTACGGCGTGAGAGTTGTGCCCCGACCCACGACGGTCCCTGTGAATGGTGTGCCGACAGCGTTCAACGATCCCAATGTCTGGAGTCAGACGGCAACCATCGAGGGATCGCCGACTGTAGACGCCTGGGTGCGGGCCAACGAACCGCCGGCCCTGGTGGAGTTCGGAAGGGCCTTCTGGCACGTTTTCATTGGATTCGTAAACAATGGACTCAATGAACTGGCAACCATTCCCAATCCTGGTCTGTCCACAGGCACGATTGTGGGGAACATCCGGAACGTGCACCAGTCTCGTCCGCCTGCGGCGAACCTGAATGAGGGCGTGCCGGTTCCAGAGGCCTGGATTGGTCTGAACGTGATCGAGGGCGGCCTTTCGGGCAAGGGGGTCTACGGGGCTCCGGCCGACCCGGTCACGGGCGCTTTCAGCATTCCCAACGTTCCCCCAGGGGCCTACCAGTTGACCGTGTGGGACACGCCCGTGGACCAGATCTTCGGTTTCCAGACGGTTATCGTGCCTGAGACAGGCGGGGTGGTGGACATGGGCAATGTCCTGGTGAACGCCGGGTTTGGGCGCCTGGAAGGTGATGTCTTTGTCGACGATGGAGGCGGCGATCCCACGAAGGCCGATAACGGATTCATGGATCCCGGCGAGATAGGTATCCCCGACCAGGCGGTGAACCTGCGGTTCCGGGATGGCCGCATCTACCTGGCCACGACCACGGGAGCGGACGGGAGTTACAGTCTCAGTGAGATCTTCCCCTGGTTCCGGTGGATCGTCGCCGAGGTGGATTACCTGAGGTACAAGCCGACCGGCAACACGGTTGTGGTGGATGACGGCGGGGTCATCCCGCCCGACGACGGCTGGGATATGCCTTCGGAGAACGTGCGTAACCCCCAGCCCCAAGCTGCCATCAACCCCAACACCGGAAACAATCTCTCCCGCACGGAGGTGGGGCCGACTCTGTTGCAGGCCGTGATCGTCTACGCCGACCAGAATCACCGCATCGACTGGGGGAAGCACATCTACCAGCCGGGTGAGAACGGCGGCATTTCAGGTATTGTCTTTTACGATACCACCCGCGGTGAAGATTTGGCGCAGGAGAACGTGGGAGACCCCTGGCAGCCCGGAATTCCCAACGTGCGGGTGAACCTCTACAGAATGGATGGGACGAATCCCAGGACCGGTAAGCCAAACCTCATCATGGTCAACAGCACGCTGACGGACAGCTGGGACGACAACATCCCCACGGAGTGCGTGAGTGAACAGCAGGTGGATCTCCTGGGAAGCCTCATCGACAAGTGCTCGGAGACGCTGCGCACCTGGAACCAGGTGCGGCCGGGCGTGTTCGACGGTGGCTATGCCTTCGAAAACTATTATCCGGGCGGCATCAAGAGCCGCAGGAGGCGCGGTGCTGTCGAGCCGGTCCTTGACCGGAGCGGCAACCTGGTCCCGAATGTTCCGGGCGAACAGCCTGTAACGTTGTCCCCCGGCCAGTGGGTGGTCGAGGTGGTGCCGCCCGCGGGATACCAGGTGGTTAAAGAGGAAGACAAGAACGTCGATTTCGGAGACGTTTACAAGCCGAGTCCGCGAGCCTTGCTGCCAGCGTGCGTCGGCAACGATCACGTCGTGCCGGCCGAACTGAGCCTGTTTCCGGGCGTTCCCGTCCGCGAGGATCTTGCCGGGACCGTGAAGCCGCTCTGCGATCGAAAGCTGGTGGATGTGGTTCAGGATCGCAATGCGGCAGCGGATTTCTTCCTCTTCACCGAGGTGCCCAAGGCTGCCAAGTTCCACGGCATGATCACCAACGACCTGACCAACACCTTCAACCCGGCGGATCCCAATTTTGCCGAGAAGCTCTCTCCCAAGTGGGTTCCCGTCACCTTGCGGGATTACCAGGGTAATGTCGTAACCCGGACTCACTCGGACCAGTGGGGTGGGTACCATGTTATGGTTCCGTCCACCTATACCATCAATCCTCCCATTCCGACCGGGGTATCGCCCAGCATGATGCAGGTGTGCCTGAACGACCCGGGTCCGGACCTGGCGAAACCCGATCCCTTTTACAATCCGGCTTATGGTTTTGTTTGTTACAACTTCGATGCCTGGCCCGGTTCGACCACGAATTTGGATACACCGGTTCTGCCGGTGGGTGCGTTCACGGGAGCTTTCGCCAACCAGCTGGACTGCGAAGTTCCGAATGGGACACCGCGCATCAGCCAAGTGGTGGGAGGACCCTATGTTGGCGGAGCCGGGCAGACCGTAACGATTCAATCCGTCGGCGCCGTGGCGGTTCAGAATCCTGATTTCGACATTACACAGCCCGTCAGCCCCGCCAATTCACCCACGGTTGTGCGAGACTACGTCTTCGGAGCAGGACGGGGCCGGGTGACGGTAGGAGGTGTGGAACTCAACAATGCGTCTTGGACAGACAACCAGATCC
>CAZEOY010000439.1:0-3881 GCA_964513835.1 uncultured Syntrophobacteraceae bacterium | reverse complement strand
CCAAGTCTTGAGAGGAAATCGGCGTACAAAGGGTGGAATTCACCGATATCTTCGAGCTCTATTGCATCTACAAAAGATGGGAGGCCTTCATAGAACGCCCTTCTCAACCGGTCCCTGAATGTCAGAACCTCCTCGTTCGTCAGGCCCGGGTCCGTTTCGAGGTAAAGTATATCCTCTATGGGATTGAGCCATACCTCATCCGTGATCTGCATCCTTTCTTTTGCTTCGTCGTACAGGGCCGTACCGGGGAAAACCCGCAAGACATAGAAGAGAACGCTGAGAGGCCTGATCTCGCTAATGAGCTCCTCGGTTTCGCTTATCGTTGCCGGCGACTCACCCGGGCACGCATAGATGATGTAGGCGCGGGCCAGGATGCCATAGCGCGTCGTCAGGGAAAAAGCCCTCTTGATCTGCTCGTTTCTGATCCTTTTGTTAAGTTTTTTTCGTATCTTTTCAGATCCGCTTTCAACCCCGTAACTGATCTGAATGCATCCTGCCTTTCGCATCCAGTAGAGTATCTCTTCATCCACGTTGTTCACATGGGATATGGCGTACCATGATATGGAAAGGCCTCGGCTCAAGATTTCCTTGCAGACAGCTATCGCCAGGTCTTTTTTCATCGTGAAGATGTCGTCCGAGATGTAGAAAAAGCTGATCCCTTTCCGATAGAGAAGCTCCAATTGATCCACGAAATACGAAACGGAATGGAACCTCACCTTATGTCCCCAGAATCGAGGCGATCCGCAGTAAGTGCAATTCCCGGGACAGCCCCTGGTCAGGGACAGGTGCTTGTAAGTGAAGTAGCTGGCAGGGTTGGGCAGTCTGTCCAAATCTTGAATGGGATCGGCAGGTGCTGTTCGAACGATTTCTGACCCATTCCTGAAAGCGATCCCCTTGATGGTGGAGAGATCGGCCCGGGAGCCCTTCTCGAGGAGTCTGACCAGCTGCAGGAAACTGTATTCTCCCTCTCCCAGCACGACATAGTCGATCTCCCGAAAGTTCCGCAGGAAATGGTCCCAGAGGAACGTCGCGCCCACTCCCCCGAAAACGATCTTTGCCTCCGGGTTCACTTCTTTCACGATTCGCGCCGTCTCGATACCGCCCCAGCGATTGGCATTGAATACCGAAATTCCCACAATGTCGGGCTTCTTTTGTGCCAGGATTTCCCTGATTTCTTGAGGACTATGGCCGCACCTGTAAAAATTCAATATTTCCGCGTCGTAACCCTCATGAAGGAGAAGTGCGGCAATGTAGTGAAGCCCTGTCGGGACAGCGCTGATGTTCTCCTCTTGGAAACGCTCCTCGAGAAAGTAGGGATAAATGAGCAGAATCTTCACAGCCCCCCCGTTTCCCGGCGATCGCCGGAGACAGGCCGAAGCGCCGGGATTTGCTGACCGGTGACACGAGGTGTCGTGCTGAATGCCGAATTCGTGAGAAGGTGGTTATGCTTTTTTATCATAATCAAAATTCTCCCTTCGAGCACGCAGAGTTTTTGCCGCTGCACGGCGGGAGTACGCCTGCTGTCTTCGGTCATGTGATTGAATCGGTCGCGAGAGGCCTTGAAAACCGAATCCCATTGCGCCAAGCGGAAATGTGGCTATTTTCTTTGCGAATAATGAGTCACTTGATCATGAGGCAAAGAAGAAAAAGATGGAACCGGTGAATCAAGAAATAGTTCAATGTGTAAATTGCGGAGCACGCAATCGGATACCTTTGGACCGGCTGGAGGCTCGGGGGAAATGTGGCCGATGCCATGAACCACTGCCGAAAGCTGGGGAAGATGGCCGAAGCACGAATTATGTCCTGCGTTGCAGCGGATGTGGGGCGAAAAACCGGGTGAGCTCTGAGAAACTGGACGCGCACCCAAAATGTGGAAGATGCGGCTCGCCGCTTCGAACAGAGGACCTGTTCGAACCGCAGCCATTCATGATTTCAGAGTTCAATTTCGTTGAAAAGGTATTGAAATCCCCTCTGCCGGTATTGGTCTACGCCATGTCACCCACGTGTCCGGGCTGCAGCATGGTTTCCCCTCATATCGATGCCTTTGCCAGAGAGTACAAAGGCAGGGCGAGGGTCGGCAGGCTCAACATCCAGCACAGTCCGGGCTTGGCTTCGAGGTTTGACATCTTGAGTGTGCCATACCTTCTGATATTTGACAAAGGCGAGCTCCTCCAATCGCTGCCAGGAGGTCTGGACCACCAACAGCTCAAAGGTCTGATGTCTCAGTATCTCTACCGGTAGCCACGGATGCAGTGCTGTGTTCGTGCCAGCCCGATGAAGGATGGCGTTCTTAAGGTGGTGCTGCCGAAGACCGAGGTCGCGAAGCCCCCGAAGAATCGAGGTCAAGACCTCATGATCTTCAGGAATGCCTCGATGGGTCCTGAGGGCTTTGTGTGGCCGATCAGGTTTCCTGCCGAAGGAGCTGGATCAGTCGGCGGGACTGGACTCCAGGAGCCGCATGAACGGCCGAGGAAGGGTCAGTCTTTCAGTGCTCTACAATGTGCAATCATGGTGTGTGATGGATAGATTTATCTCCCTGATATGTTACCTTTTTGAGCGATGAGGATGGTCAGGATCAGGATTTCAGTTCAGACATGAGTTTGGGAAGTCGTGCAGGACACTCGGCAGGAGTCGCACCAGAAGCAATAGAGCGTGCCGGCAAATGCGAGCGCAGCGGCTGCGGTGATCCCCGAATCCACACTGGCCATGAAGGGCATGCCCTCGCCGCAGAGTGGGCAGCGCGGGAATCGCTCCGGGTAGATGAAGTGCGGAAAGCCGCCGACCTGGTGCTGTGCAAAACCGGCTTGAGCGGGCCCGCCCCGTCCCCGACCGAGCGGCTTGGGAACAAGCTTCATGGAGAGCGGTTTCGGGAAGAGCTCATGGGTCACGGGCTCTGCGTCCCCCGTCATCAACCCTCTCACGCCGTCATCTGAAAAAGCCGCATACACGGAGCCCGGCGGGTACTGCCCCTCGTACCAGAAAAAAGTCGGGCAAAAGGGGCTTTCGAGCTGGATGTCCAGCTGCGTGCAGTCAAGTGCCAGCAGGCATTCAGCAGTGATCAGAGTGATGGGGCACTGGGGAACCCGGTGCGACACGGCCATTCCCATTCCGTGCGTGGATTCGCCCCATTCCAGGACGTAGCCTCGGTAGGAGGCGGGATAGGTGGAAGCAAGCCGTGTATCGGGGAAGACGCCAGCCGCCTCCAGCAGCGCATGGCTGTAGTCCCGCTGGTCGCGATCCTGCCGCTTGCTGAGCTCGATGAGGGTTGCCCTGGCGCTGTCGGTGCGAATCTGTCCGAGAGCAAACAGCAGATAATCCTGTGGATTTGTGTGGTAGTCGGCAGCCAGGGTCTCGACCCAGTTGTCGGGAGCTCCCGGCAGCACCTGCAGGAAAATGTCGCAGGATTTCAGAGCCTGATAGTGGGGGCGTACCAGGTCCGGGAAGTGAAGGGCCAGCTCGAAGACCGCACTGGATTGCGTATCGGGCTTGGGCAGGCTCAGGAGATATGTCACCAGCTGGCGAGCGGTTTCCCGGGAGCAGTCCTGAATGAGGCTGCACACAGCGGTGAGCATTCGGGGCCGTTCCGCTGCCGCTTCCCGGACCAGTTCATTCTTCAGCGGATCGTGGCCGGGCATATTAGTCAGAAAACTGGCCGCCATCGCAGCCACGGGCTCACTTTTTGCCCTCCGGATGGCGAGCGCGGCGAGCTCGATGCCGCTCTCGCCCATAGCGTAGAGGGCCCGGTTGACCCGCAGTTGCCGCTCACGAACCCTTAAGGTCCGGTCGGTGACGAGGCTCTCCAACTGTGCAAGATCCATGGTCGAATCCTGGGTCGAATCCTGGGTCAAATCCTGACTCCGGCCGGCTCTGGACGGGAGCTT
>CAZEOY010000438.1:0-3889 GCA_964513835.1 uncultured Syntrophobacteraceae bacterium | reverse complement strand
CCATCCCCGAGGAAACCCTCAAGGCCGAGTACGACAAGGCCAAGGCCAAGGCCGGCAGCACCGAATACCGCGCCCGGCACATCCTGGTGGACAGCGAGAAGTCCGCCCGGGATCTGATCACCCAGCTCAAGGGCAACAAGAAAAAGGCCAAGTTCGAAGACCTGGCCAAGAAGCACTCCAAGGATGAATCCACAGCTACGAATGGTGGCGACTTGGGGTTTTTCGGCCGTGATCGGATGGTCAAGCCGTTCTCGGATGCAGCTTTCTCCATGAAACCCGGTGAAATCAGTGACCTGGTTCGCAGTTCTTTCGGATTCCACATCATCAAAGTGGAAGAAGTCCGGCCCGAGAGCACCAAGACCTTCGATGAAGTCAGGTCGGAGATCGAGTCCGCTCTCAAGCAGGAGAAGGCGCGGGATCTTGCCTTTCGAAAGGTTACGGACTTCGCCGATACGGTTTATGCCCAGCAGGATCTGGATAAGGCGGCGAAATCCTTCCAGCGTGAAGTCGTGAAACCTGAAACCTGGTTCGCCCAGACTGACAGAATCCCTGAAATGGAAGGTGCAGCCCCCGACTCCATGGGAAAGCTCTTCGGTCTTCCGGACAAGGGCGCCAGTGATGTGATAGAGGTCTCGGACGGTTTCGTCGTTTTGCAGGTCAGAGCCATTCAGCCCGAAAGAACGATAGCTTACGAGAATGTCAAAGAGCGTGTGGAAACGGATTTTCGCGTTGACGAAGGCAGCAAGCTGGCTCAGAAGAGGGCTATGGAACTTTTGGAATCTGCAAGGAAATCGGGGAGTCTCGAGGAGTCTGCCAAAGGCGAAAAGGTTGATGTGAAAAAGACTGACTGGTTCTCGAGGCGGCAGCCGGACAAGGATCTCAAACTCAGAGGCGATTCACTTTCACGCATTCTTCGCTTGCAGATGGATCAACCTTTCCCCGAAAGTCCTCTGACCGACATCAGTAACCGATTCGTTGTTTGTCAGCTGCTGGGGAGACTCGACCCCGATGCGGACCTCGAAAAGGAGAGGTCGGCGATCACCAAGCGGCTCCTGCCCCAGAAACAAAGCATCGTCTGGCGCAATTGGCTGGATGCACGGAGAAGGCAGGCAGAGATCAAGTATTCTCGGGAGCTTTAGCTCGAAGCGGTCAGAATGAGTTCCGCCAGTGTGCAGCCGATTCCGGGTCTCCTGAGTTCTTGACGCTGGATAGAGAGGGGAAGTTGGTCTCACTCCGTCCGTTGTTCTGGCGAGGATGCCCCGCGCACTTTGCTGACAATCTGCTGCCAGACGCGAGAAACCTGCTGCCGGGTTTCGTCCTGATCGCCGCTGTTGTCGATGACTAGGTGGGACAGTGCTCTTTTCTCATCGATGGGCCATTGCATGGACAGGGTTCTCTCGGCCTGCTCTTCCGTCAAGCCGTCCCGAGCCATAAGCCTCGCCATCTGTATCTTCCGTGGCGTATAAACGAGGATCACCAGTTGGAACCGCTCCTGCTGACGGGCTTCGAAGAGGAGGGGAATGTCGAAAATTACGACCTGCTGCCCGCCGCTGTCCTCCTGCCGTTCCCTCCACGCACCTTCCATGGCGGCCATGACGGAGGGGTGAATCACCGAGTTCACCCTGGCACGCAGACCTTCATCCTCTATGATCCCCTCTCTGAGCTCCCGGCGTTTGATCTCGCCATTCCGGTCAAAATAGTTTGGTCCGATGATCTCAAAGAGTTTCCTGGAGCATTCGGTGCCCGGCTTCAGAACGTCGCGGGCAACCTGGTCAGCATCAATGATGGCGGCGCCCAGTTCCTCGAACATGCGGGCGACGGTGCTCTTACCCGTCGCGATTCCACCCGTGAGAGCGATTCGAATCGATTTCATCTGAAGGGGGTCCACAAAAAAAAGCCCACCCTGGAATGGCGAATGGGGTGAGCTTTGGAATTTGAGATTCGGTAAGCGGCAGGTATAGGTTTTGCCTGGCAGGGGAAACGACCCTTTAGTAATCAATACCTCCGCCAAGAGGTCTGCAGAACGTGTAACTATAAGGCTCTCGAATGAGCTTTCTCTCAACGAGATCCCATTCACATGTTTGGGCAGCCAACGGTGCGGTTACCACCGCGCCTGCAGTCCCCAATGCTGTCGCAGCCAACCCGAGCGGACGGAGAATCAGGACATCGAAAAGAATCAACTCCCCGGACGGCTCCCCCCGAAGCTCCTCTTCAGGATAGGCGGCTTCCCACCCGGGCGGGCAGTTCGCCTCTGCATATGCACCTTGTGAATAAGGTGAAGCTGCAAAGTCCCCTGCGACGGCAGGAGCGAATCCACCCAACACCAGACCGATAACCAGTAAAGATGCAAAGAGTGCTTTCATGTCATTAACTCCCCCTCTGAGTGGTTCGATGCCTCTTCGATCCCAGCCCCTACATGACATCCTTTTCGCTCATCTCAATGGCCTTGTCAATTTCTGCCTTGAGCTGAGGTGGCAAACCCGGAATATCGACACTGAGGAATCCTCTCACGATAGTCGATACAGCTTCATCTTCACTCAGGCCTCGCGACATCAGATAGTAAATCTCTTCCTGGGCGATCTTTCCCACGGCTGCTTCATGGGACATTTCGACCCCATCCACGTGGCCCTCCAGTTCCGGAACGGCATAGACAAGGCCGCCATTGATGATGAGGCCCTTGCACTCAAGGTGAGCCTTAATGTCCGGAACTTCACCAATGAGATGACCGCGCGAAATGATCTTGCCTCCATTACTGATCGTTCTTGCAACGATTTCGGCACGCGTTCCGGGTTTCTTCAAAAAAATCCGGCCCCCCACATCGTATTCAGACCCCCGACTGCCCACGATGATACTGTAAAACCGAGCAACCGCATCGTTTCCCACGAGATGGGTAGTGGGATACATCTGGAGGGAGCGGACGGGCTTCATGCAGATGTAGTTGTTCAGAAAAAGGCCTCCCTCCTCCACCACGGCGGCTGAACGCGGGCGAACCACCATGTCTTCGGCCCAGTTATGGATCATTGTGAAACTGAGCTTGGCGTTCTTCTTGATGAAGAACTCAGAGATCCCAATGTGCATGCCCTTCTTGAGGTGGGGGGATGTGGAGCACCCCGTGATCATGTGCAGCTCGGAACCCTCTTCGGCAATGATGATGTTATGAACGTTCTGCTGGAGTCCCTCCTTGCCGATGTACAGGCAGGCCTGAATCGGGTAGATGCTCTTGGATCCGGGCAGGGCACGAATGACATAGCCATTGTGCAACCCGGTCTCAGCCGCCGACGTGTACTTGTCAGCATCCACTGAAACCAGTTTCCAGTAGTAATCTTTAATCCAGTCATATTTCTCCAGGGCCTGCTTGATCGGAATGACCTCGATTCCGTCCTGCTTGGTCTCGCAGTGGACGACCGAAGTGTCTTTCTGGAAAAACGTCCCCGCTCGCTCCTTCTCCAGCACGTCCACACCGGCCAGGAGAAGCATGTTTTTCTCATCTTCCGGGAGAGAGTGGAACTTTTCGTCCGACAGGTACTCGTGCTCTTCCGATGAAGTCACGAAATCCATCAACTCAATGTCCGGTCCGATGGCCGCCTTCTTCTCGGAGGCCTTTGACGCGCGTTCGATCAGTTCTTGTCTATCGAGCATCTGACACACTCCTCATATCCCACCTCGCTGATACAGCGGAAGATTTCGCGCGGATTCGTACTGCAGCTAAGAACTCCATCAAACAAGAGCTGACCCTTGTCCACATCCACATAGTCCAGGATGTGTCCGATATGAGTAATGATCAAACCCATCTTGGCCCGTTCACGTTTCATCCGCAACCTGGATTTGTCATGGGTTGCGGCACATTCCTTCTGCACAAAAAGTTTCGTTGGAGAAAGAAACGTTTCCG
>CAZEOY010000437.1:0-3890 GCA_964513835.1 uncultured Syntrophobacteraceae bacterium | reverse complement strand
TATTCCACCACGATACGACTCGAAAGGGATCACGCGTGAACTTGCGACGAAGAACTGCACTGCTGGTAAGCGCTGCCATGATCAGTTTCTGGTTGGCTTTGTTCATGGCTTCGCGTCACGCAGTGATGAGCGCATTACACCAAGGTTCCAGGGACAACCCGGGCGCGCCTCCTGAAATGCTGGGGCTCGCAGCGGCTTATGTCCTGTTGGGAGCTCTTTTCATTGCCGGTACACTCTTCATGCTGAAGAGGACCACCCTTTCCCCCATTGGAGAGCTCGTCAAAGCAATCGGCGAGACTCACAGCGGCAATGAAGGTGTGAACACTTCCCAATGGGCGCCGAGGAAAGAATATGGTGAATTGGGAGATGCACTCAACAAGCTGTTTGACATTATGGATGTCTTTAAGCAGGACCCCCGGGAATCCGTGATGCACCTGGGGTCCTTCATTGAAAACACGCCGCTCCTGGCAATCCAGGGGGTCACGGAAGATGGCACCATCAAAAGCTGGAATGGAGCATCCACCAGGTTTTGCGGGTACAGCCCTCAAGAGGCCCTGGGATGTCGCATCCAGGAACTGCTTCTCGACCCGGAAAGCGCGAAGGCATTTCAAGATGACCTTGCACGGGTCTGGTCTTCGGGCGAGCCGTCATCAGCCAAGGAATGGTCCATCAAGACCAAAGAGGGCTGCATCCGGTGGGTCTACTCCTCGATCTTTCCGACCCTCAATCATGAGGGCGTCTCGGAGGTCTTCTGCATGCAGGTGGATATAACCGACAGAAGGTCTGCCGAGGAGAAGATAGCGCTGGCCAACGAAGAGCTTCAGAACATGAACGAGCAGCTCGAGCTCACCATCAGGCATGCGCAGCAGTTGGCGATGGAAGCCCAGATTGCCAACGTAGCCAAGAGCGAGTTTCTCGCGCGGATGAGTCACGAAATCCGAACCCCCATGAACGGCATCATCGGCTTCTCAGACATGCTGCTCATGTCTTCCATGAGCGAGGAACAAATCGAATATGCCCAGATCATCAAAAAGAGCGGTGAGACCCTCCTGACGCTGATCGACGAGATCCTCGATTTTTCCAAGATCGAGGCGGGGCAGATGGAACTGGAATCCGTTGACTTCGACCCCGAAATGATTGCCTATGACGTGTGCGACCTGATACGGCCTCGAGTTCAAGACAAGCCCGTTGAGGTCCTTTGCAGGATATCCGACAACATTCCGACATGTGTGCTGGGAGACCCCTCTCGTTTTCGTCAGGTGCTGCTCAACCTTATGGGGAATGCCGCGAAATTCACTGAACAGGGAGAAATTGAGCTCGCGATGGAGATTGGCGACGAGAGCGAGCATCGGATCCAGCTCCATACAACTGTGCGTGATACCGGCATTGGCATCCCTCGGGAAAAGCAGGGGACCATATTCGAAGCATTCCAGCAGTCCGGGCGCTTCATCACCAGGAAATACGGTGGAACCGGTCTGGGTTTGGCCATCTGCCGCCAGCTTTCACATCTCATGGGAGGCAAGGTCTGGGTCGAAAGCATCCCAGGCAAACAGACAGTTTTCCACTTCATGGCATGGCTCGGCAAGGGAAACAAGGTGCCGACCGGGACCATCAGGCCTGTCTCGCTGAGCGGCAAGAAGATTCTCGTGGTCGACGACAACAAGGCCAACCTTGACATCATGCAGCATATGCTGACATCTGTCGGCGTGGAGGTTCACAGCCTGGCCGCCGGGGGGGCCGTTTTGAACACCCTGGAGAAGGCTGCGGATATCGCAACGCCCTTTGATCTGTGCATCCTGGATATCCAAATGCCGGACATGAGCGGGTATGAAGTCGCTGAGGCGATTCGCCTCCAGCCCCCTCCCATAGGTCAGATCCCGTTGCTGGCCTTTTCATCATCCACCAATCAGAACACCGAGTTATTCCGGAAAGCAGGCTTCACCGCCTTTCTGCCTAAACCCGTGAGGCCTGGAAAACTCATGGATATGCTCTCTCGAATCCTTGGGGAACTGCGAAGCCCCTCCAAACAAGAGCCTGAAAGACTCCACACCATGCGTTCTCTCAAGGAAGAAGTGAAACGATCGGTACGCATATTGCTAGTTGAGGATAATCCGGCCAACCAGAAGCTGGCCCAGCTGATCCTCACCAAAGCGGGCTATCAGGTGGAAGCGGCGAGCAACGGTCGGGAGGCGATCAACCAGTTCTTCGCAGCGCCCGATCAGTATGACATGATTCTCATGGACGTCCAGATGCCGGAGATGGATGGGCTGCGCGCAACAAGGACCATCAGAAAGCGAGGATTTGCCGACATCCCCATCGTAGCCATGACGGCCAACGCCATGAAGGGTGATCGAGAGAAATGCATTGAAGCCGGCATGAACGACTATATCGCGAAGCCGGTCCGCAGGGAGAATGTCTACGAGATGATCAGGAAGTGGGTGACACGCGAAATGGAGACGATGGCATGAATTTCAGTGAAATGGCCGAGAATGTTGGATTGACCGTAGATGAATTCGTCGAAATCGCGCATGGATTTGTTGAGGCAACTCATTCAGACCTTGAGAGATTGAGGGCCGCCATCCGGGATAGCCTCCCCCAACAGATCAGTGCGACGGCGCACTCCATCAAAGGCGCCGCCCTGACCTTTGGGTTCGACCAGATGCACGCGGCAGCTCTGACGGTTGAGAGGCACGCCAAAGACAATAAACTGGAAGCTGTGCCGGAAGCCGTCGGCCGGATTGAGAGGGAGCTTGGAATTATCTCTGAAGCACTTCAGCAGACGAGAACAACTTAGGGGCGGCCTGTGGACGCGATGCCTGAAGCTGATCGCACCATCCAAGTGGAAGAGGGCAATACCATGCAGAAAAGAATCCTGGTTGTCGACAATCACCCACTTATCGTGAGCTTCATGGCCAACCTGCTGGCGGAAGCGGGGTACCAGGTCGTTACGGCTGTTGACGGACTCTCGGCCCTGGATGTTCTCAAGAGTTTCACGCCGGACGTCATCTTCATCGATCTCATCATGCCCAACATCAGCGGCGACAAGCTCTGCAGAATCATCCGAAAGACTCCTGAGCTGGATGACGTTTACATTATCATCCTCTCGGCTATCGCCGCAGACGAACACCTCGACTACCGGGAGATCGGGGCGAATGCATGTATTGCCAAGGGACCGATGAACCATCTGGCAGCCAATGTCTTGAAGGCCATGGAACAGGCGGACCTTTCCACGGGGTCCCGCACAAAGGATCTCACCTACGGCCTGGATGTTGTTCATCCGAGAGAGATCACCAAAGAGCTCCTGGCTGTCAAAAAGCATTTCGAACTGGTCTTGGGCAGCATGGCCGAGGGAATTCTCGAGGTGACGTCGAAAGGTCGCATCGTTTATGCTAATCCGGTGGCCATTTCCCTTGTTGGGATTTCTGAGGAAAAACTCCTCGCATCGTCCCTGGAGGAGATATTCGAGAAGGAGGATCAGGAAAGGGTCACAGAGATCCTCGGAACCAAGGGCCTTCTTTCCTCCAACGGACATGAGAGGCCGTCGTTCAGAATCAAGGGAAAGCAAGTGCTCCTCAAGGCGCTCTCTGTCTCAGGGGATGCATCCTCATTCATCATCATCCTCACCGATATCACTGAGCAAAGAGCGATAGAGCTTCAGCTTCAGCGCGCGCAAAAGCTCGAGGCGGTGGGCAAGCTGGCAGGAGGCATAGCCCACGACTTCAACAACATCCTTACGGCGATCATGGGGAACATCTCCCTGGCCAAGATATACGCATCCCCCGAAGACAAAGCGTTCTCAAAACTGGAAGCAGCTGAACTGGCCGCACTTCGTGCCAAGACTCTCACACAACAGCTCTTGCCATTTTCCAAATGCGGGTCGCCGGTCAAGC
>CAZEOY010000436.1:0-3896 GCA_964513835.1 uncultured Syntrophobacteraceae bacterium | reverse complement strand
AACTGGAGGAGCAGGCGCTGGAGCTGGCGCGGGCTCACCATCAAACCCGCACTTTCTGCGGCCTGGTCCAGGAGATCGGGGCCCTGCAGACCCTCGGCGAAATCGGCGCCACCATGATCGAGCGGCTGAGCTCCATCCTGGAGTGCAGCCGGATGGTGCTTCTTCTCGCCAACGACGCAATGGACAAGGTTTTCGTCATCACCGAGACCGACACCCACGAGATCAAGGATGTTGAAGCCATTCAAGCCATGACCCGCTTGCTCGAAGTCGTTGGCAGCCAGGACGGCTGCGCGGTCGGGGCCGACCGAGGCCGATGCGCCCGGGAGGTTGCCAAAATCATCACCCTGCCGGCGCTCCATGGCATTCTTCCCCTCGGTCATGAGAATCGGCCTTTCGGCGCGATCCTGATCGCCTGCTCCGAAGCCTGTCGCTGTGGGGATGCGGAGCTTCGGCTGGCTTCTTCCATGGCGAATCAGGCGGCCGGGGTGATCCGCAGGGCCCTGCTCCACGAGGAAGAGGTTCGCGAGCTTCAGACCTGCGTGCAGGCCCCGACGGAATTCTGCGGCATCATTTCCAAGAATCCCAGGATGCAGTCGCTCTTCAGGCTCATCGAGGATGTTGCGCCCACGGACGCCGGTGTTCTCATCCAGGGCGAGAGCGGTACCGGCAAGGAGCTGGCGGCCCGGGCCATCCACCAGAAGAGCTCCCGGAGGGAAAAGCCTTTCATCGTCATCGACTGCTCGGCCTACCCGGCCACCCTCCTGGAAAGCGAGCTCTTCGGGCACGAGCGCGGGGCCTTTACGGGGGCCATCCGGCAGAAATCCGGTCGATTCGAGCAGGCGGACGGCGGCACCGTGTTTCTGGACGAGATCGGCGAGATTCCGCCGGCCGCCCAGATCAAGCTGTTGAGAGTCCTTCAGACGCACCGGTTCGAGCGGATCGGGGGAGAGCAGACGCTTGCGGTGGACGTCCGCGTCATCGCGGCCACCAACCGGAACCTCCTGGACGAGGTCAAAGAGGGCCGGTTTCGCGAGGATCTCTATTACCGCCTCAATGTCATCCCCATTCACCTGCCGGCCCTCCGGGACCGACGCAACGACATCCCCCTGCTGGCCCGCCACTTCCTGCAGGGCTTTGCGGCAGTGCAGTCCAAGAGGGTGGAAGGCTTCAGCGCCGACGCCATGCGGTTGCTGCTCGATTATTCCTGGCCGGGCAACGTCAGGGAGCTGGAAAACAGCATCGAGCATGCCGCCGTGCTGGTCAAGGCCGGGCGCATCGAAGCGGAGCACCTGCCCCCCGCCATTCGAGACTCCCAATCCTCGCAACAGGCGTCCAAATCGCCCACCATCGCCCAGCATGAAGTGAAGCTGCTCCAGGAAACCATGGAGGAATGCGGCTGGAACAAGAAGGAGGCCGCACGGCGTCTCGGCATCAGCCGCAGCACGCTCTATGAAAAACTCAAGCGGTACGGCATCACCCGTCCCATGACGCACTGAGGATCACTCCTCCGTGTTCCGCCACACTGGATGGTGACCGACATCCGGACACATGGCAACTTATAGTTTTTACTATATTCTCCATAAAGAGACCGATCTGTGTGACCGATTGCCGGACACCTGGGATCGCGGCAGACGCTCCTCCGCGCCCCTCGGGAAACCCGGAAAACCGCTCTGCGCCTGGAGCTGCCCCATCGGGCACGGAGCTTGCCCTTGATGGCGGCGAGGCCGAACCCGGAAATTTCCCCATCCCGATCAGAGGGTCTGCCGGATGCAGAAGGAAAAGACCATTGCCGTCGTCGCAGCCGACCTTCAGGAGCAGCAGGAGCTGTGCCGCGTCCTGGAGCGCAACCGTTACCGGACGGTCCGATTTCAGAAGGACTCCGGACTGGTGAACCGTATCCGCGAGAGCTCGTGTGACGCCCTCATCCTCGACCTGGACAGCACTTCGGTCGACAACCGTTTCATCCGCAGCCTGAGCCGCGAAAACCCCCAGCTTTACATCATCGGGATCTCCAGCCGCACGTTTCACCCCGAGCTGGAGGAGTCCATGAGAGCCCACATTTCGGCATGCCTCAGCAAGCCCGTGGACGAAGACGAGCTGCTGTTCTGGCTCAAGAGCATTTCGGCCGGGGAGCTGCGGTCGAGGGCGTCGCCCTGAGACCGAACCGCTGCAATGGCAGCGGTTCCGGGTGTGATTACACTCCTCACCGACTTGATCTCTGAGCTGCACCTTACTGAAGTTTTTAGCTAAAAGCTTATCGCCAAAGGCCAAACGCTCAGACCAGGTCATCAGCGAAAGGACACCAGCATGAGCACGAACTTACCGGTTGAAGACCATTTGCTGCGCATGCAGCGCGATCTCAAGCGGGCGGCGACCAGGAACCCGTCGGACATCAGGTGGACCATGGTCATCGACGTGGGCAAGTGCATCGGCTGCCACGCCTGCACCATCGGCTGCGTGGCCGAGAACAAGCTCCCGCCGGGCGTCGTCTATCGGCCCGTCCTCGAAGAAGAGATCGGCAAATACCCGTATGTGCGCCGACGCTTCCTCCCACGACCCTGCATGCATTGCCAGAACCCGCCCTGCACCAAGGTTTGTCCCGTTTCGGCCACGCACATCGATGAACAGGGGGTCGTGGTGGTCAACTACGACCGCTGCATCGGATGCCGCTACTGCCTGGTGGCCTGCCCCTATTCGGCCCGCACCTCGGACTTCGGGGAATATTACACCGAAAAGACGCCCGACCTGCCGGGCAGGCTCCTCGGGCGCAAGGCCGCCGCCGAGGGCTACGAGAACAGGCCGGCCAACGAATATGGCAGGAAATGGCCCGAGCGGGGCCGGGGCTCTCCCATCGGAAACGCGAGGAAGTGCCATTTCTGCCTTCACCGGCTGGCCGTCGGGATGCTGCCGGCCTGCGTCACAACGTGCGTGGGGCGCGCGACGTTCTTCGGAGATCGAATGGATCCCGAGAGCCTGGTTTACACCCTCCTCGGCTCACCCCGCGTTCACCGCCTCAAGGAGGAGCTCGGCACGAAACCCGCGGTCTATTACCTGACTTGAGAAAAGGATGAAGCCATGTCCCAAAAATCGTTCAACGCTTTGTTTGCCGTGGCCGTCATCGGGCTGATCGTCGGTGCATGGGGAATGTTCGAGCGGCTCATGTACGGACTGAAGCCGGTGGCCTTCGGCTCCTACGTACCCTGGGGGCTCTGGGTGGCCCTCTACCTGTTTTTCCTCGGTCTTTCGGCAGGAGCCTTCCTCATCACCATGCTGACTTACGTTTTCGGAATGAAGCGATTCGAAAAGATCGGGCGGCTCTCCGCCTTCACGGTCCTCATCGCCCTCCTCTGCGAAGTGTTGTTCATCACGATGGATCTAGGGCAGATGACCCGGATCTATCGCTTCCTCATCAGCCCGAGCTTCACCTCCTTCATGACCTGGATGTTCGTGCTGTTCAATGCCATGGGGCTGATCTACACCCTCAAGGTCTACTTCCTGGTTCGAGAGGACATCATCGCCTGGGCCAACGACGGGAATCGGCCCGGCCAGGCCGTTTACCGGTTGCTCTCCTTCGGGAAGAAGAGCTACGGCGAATCCGACCATCGCAGGGATGAGCACCGGGTCCACGTGCTCTCCATGATCAGTCTGCCCGTGGGGCTCCTGTTCTACGGCATGAACGGGGCCTTCTTCGCCATCCTCATGAACCGCCCCATCTGGAACAGCGCGTTCACGCCGCTGCTTTTCATCATGGCGGCGCTCCTTTCCGGCGGCGCCCTCATCACGTTTCTCACCCACATTTACATGCGGGACGACGAACTGGTCCATGGGCTCGGGCGGGCCGTCCTCTTCGTCCTCGTGGTCTTCCTGTTCCTCGAAGTCCTGCAATTCTTCGTGGG
>CAZEOY010000435.1:0-3896 GCA_964513835.1 uncultured Syntrophobacteraceae bacterium | reverse complement strand
GTTTGCAGAGAGCCTGTTGCCCACGAAGAGGTTCTGGACGATCCATTCGATTTCCTGCTTGTTGAGGTAGAAGTATCCGCCCCACCATTTTTCGAAATCGAGAAAGCGCTCGGTCTCGGTGTCTATTTTCGAGTAGAGATTATAATTTTTGCCCCAAAGGGTATTCGCGGGATTGAGGTTTTCGAAATTCCGGACGAGGGTGCTGCCGTCAAAGACCCCGTTTCCAATGTCGCTCGAAAAAGAAGAAAGCCATGACCCTCCAAGGAGCCCCCCGCTGTAGCGCATGGGATTTTTGCCTTCCATACCGGCCCAGTATGAGACTGGAGACCCCGCGAGCAGAATCGGGCCGACCAGGTGCGGCGCCACGGCCGCGAGGATCATCAGCGCCCAGCCGCCCTGGCAGTTGCCGATCACGAACGGCTTGCCTTCGGCATGGGGATGCAGCTCGTTAACCTTCTCCAGGAACACGGCCTCGGCTCTTGCAACCGATTCCATGGTCTGTCCCGGGCATGGTTTGGGAAAGAACATTATGAAATAACAGGGGTGCCCGGAGCGAAGGGCTACACCTATTTCACTGGCTATCTTGGATCCGGCAACTCCCGGTCCATGGCCCGCCCTCGGGTCGATCACCACAAGAGGGCGCTTCGCGGGGGCCGTGGGATGCTCGGCGGGAGGAACGATTCGAACGAGCGCATAGTTGGCGGGCTGTTCCAGAGTGCGTCCATCCATAACCGTTTCATAGTCGAACACGAGGACGGGCGGCTGTCCTGCCTTTTCATGCTCGATACAGATGTTGCCGCGTCGGCGCATCACATCCCAGAACAGTAAACTGCGCTGCCAGGAGTCAACCAGGTATGAAAGGGCCTGGCCGGGGAGGTCTGAGGTCGGCCATTGCCACAAAGGATCCTTTGATGCCGTGGCTGAATCATTTATGGAAGAAGATGGGGCTTTGGCTTTCATTGCCATGGTATTCTCCAGTTTTGCAGAATGTTCCCTTCCACTCTCCCAAAATGGCGGGGACATCGGTTCACGTCGCTCCGAATGGAGCTCCAGTTGTGGTTAGAGCTCTTCTTTCTCAATCCAAAGGGTGTGGCTTATGAGTCCCAGGCCCGCCAAGGCGGAGCTCAACTCTCTGCCCAAAAGGCTCCCGCTCCCAGGGTCGGACTTCCACTGAAGGTGAATGCTGATATCGGTTGGATACCTTGTGTTGCAGAAAACGGTCATTCTCAGGAGCTTCTCACCCGCAATGGATTGATGCGTCTGTTTGCAGATCTCTATGATCTTCTCGGCCTCGATCATCCCGGCCGCCCGAGTGCTTATCAGCTCAAGCCACATGATTCCGTTCCCCCTGTTCTTTGCAGACCTCAGGCAGTGCCCGGGCTCCTTGTGGTGGTGAGGCTGTGCGCATCGGCCCTGTCTGGAACGTCAAGGCTGGGGGGTGATGGGTAAAACCGATGGACATGGCCTCTGTGAGCATAGAGAGCCACATCCATGCCAATTGCCTTCCAGCTGATTTCTGCCCGCACAGCGGGAGTGCGGTGCCAGGATTCACGAAATACGGTAAATAGTTCCGTTTAATATCGTCTTATTGTTAAATAACGCGAGCTCAGGCAAACAGCTTCCCATCAATCCTTCTTGCAGGTAGGCTCGACACCCTGCTAGAGAACTATATGCCCGCTAGCGTCTGCGGGATCGCGCAAGAGCCGCAAGCTCCCTGTTCGTGTAGAGTGGAATGTCATCCTCGAAAAAGTCGTTGACACGTTTGATCATTTCATTGGCTATCAAGGCATTGCTGACGGCCGTTGGATGTATTTTATCAGCAAAGAGGTCGTTGTAGTGGCCATGCGATGGAGGCCCAACCAGCCTCTGCCCTCCCACTACCGGGGGGGCTGCCACCAGCTGCTGCATGACGGCGTAGAGGTCGAAAACCAGGACTCGACGCTCCTCGACAAGGCCCGAGATGAAAAGGTTCACACGCTCGATGTGGGCTCGAACACTCTCAGCCTCCTCATGGGTGAGATAAGTCAATTTGGGGGTGAGCGTGACATCGGGTATGGTCCATATGAGGAACTGAGCGTCCGGCAGGAGATCCCGAAGCCTCAGCCAGCTGTCCTCGATGGCCGCAATCAGCTTGTCGATGCGCCTGGCACCCCGGGGATCGTCCGGATTGGCGAGGATCTCGATGTCATCCAGGATATCATTCGAGCCGATCTCGAAGCTAACAAAGCTTGCCTCCTTCTGCACTCCAATGAAGAGCAGGAGCTCGTACTCATCCACCTGATATTCCATGGTGGGGCTGTCATCATCGCCGGAGTCCATTGCAACGGAACCCGCTATGGCGAAGTTTCGCAGCTTATCGCCCGATGCTCTGCCCTTCTTGAAGACCGCTTCCAGGGGGTCTTTCCCGTACATGCCCTGGGGCTTTTTTGAGTAGAAACGAAGAATATCATTGTGGGTGAGGCTGTCGCCAAAAGTGGCGACCCGGGTGAAATGCGCAGCTGAATGACTCGGCGAAGCGGCAGAAAGAACAATGAGAAAAAGCAGACCGGTTACGATGAATTTTGGCAACTGTTTTCGCATGTGCACCATCCTTTGCTGTTCTGAACGTAGTGTGATGACTCCGATCCATTCCATGGCAATCCCCCTTCGAGGCCACTCTCATAGGCAACAAGTGCGCCAGGCTAATTTATGATGCTAATTCGAAGGGTTGTACGGATTCTCCCTGTCAGACACAAGTGGTATAGCTCCATGGGACGAGACATATTGCGCTATGGTCCGAATGCGTGCCATGGTTCAAAAGGATGGCGGCCCAAACCTTCGGGGGTCAGCGGAGTGGAAGAGGGAAACAATATGGTGAGTGTCGGTGAGAACTGTTTTTTCGCCGGGCTCCTCGACTTACAAAGGAATGTCTCGAAATCCACGAAATTAATGGATACTTTTGTCAAATATCGTCTTATTGTTAAACTGCACAAGGGCAGGACGGCATCTCTTTACCTCACATGAGTTACCAGGGAGAGGAGCATGGAGCTCGACAGGAATGAGTTTTTCCGGCATGCCACGCTCAGAATCTGCAGCAGTCTGGATATCGATAAGGCCCTGCTGAGTTTCATGGACTATATCTGTCCATTTATTCCCATATCCAGGGCCTACGTCAGCATGTTTGATCCGACCACCGGGATTCTCAGAAACCTCGCAAACGTTGACCAGGCGGGCAACAAGAAAGCCTTGCCCCCCACTCCCCTGTCGAAGGCGGCCATCCAGGAGCTGGAATCCGCACTGAAGGCTGGTGGCGCCAGGGTAAGCTACTGGGATGAAGAAAGTGAATTGGTAAAAATTCTTCGCCCCGATTTTGACCTGTCGAACCGTTCTGTTCTGGCCATCGATCTGGTTTTGGAGGGCAAACGACTGGGGTTCCTGGCTCTGGATGCAGAGGGGAAGACGGGCATTACCCGGGAGCAAATGGATCTGGTCTCTCTATTGAGAGAGCCCCTTTCAATCGCTATGTCCAATGCTCTCCGCTACGAGGAGGTCGTCAAGCTCAAAGAGATCGTGGATGCGGAAAATCGGGAGCTCAGCCGGGAGCTGCGGGGTTTTTCGGTGTCCGAAATAGTTGGGGCGGATTTTGGCCTGAAAGACGTCATGGAGTTGGTGCGGCAGGTAGCCCCTCTCAACAGTCCGATCATCCTCCTGGGGGAGACAGGTACGGGAAAGGAGCTCATCGCCAATACGATTCATTACACTTCGTCCAGGAGATCCGGGCCGCTCATCAAGGTGAACTGCGGCGCCATTCCTGAAAACCTGCTCGAAAGCGAGCTCTTCGGGCATGAAAAAGGGGCGTTTACCGGAGCCATCACTCAGAAGAAGGGGCGCTTCGAGAGAGCCGATGGGGGAACGAT
>CAZEOY010000434.1:0-3900 GCA_964513835.1 uncultured Syntrophobacteraceae bacterium | reverse complement strand
AGACACATCGTTCGGTGCGCCCCGACTCGAAGTTGACCGCGAAGAGGTAGTTCTGGATTTCCCGCGAGATGCTGCTCTCGTTGTAGAAGTAAAGGGATTCCTTCACCTCTTGGAGCACCGTGTAGTTGTAGAAGCCGAGGAGCGAATCCAGGAACCCGTCGGGAATGGAGGTCATGAGCCCGGAGCGGTGCTTTTTGAAGAAGCTGCACACCATGCCCATGTTGATGAGTTTATCCCGCTTGGCGTAGGTCGTGATAAACTCGTTGAATATCTTGATGGAATCCCTCCCGGAGAATCCCTTGTCCCCCTCATGCTCGGATTCGGCGATGATCTTTCGCCGTCTTTCAGCCGTGAACGCTTTCCGGTCCCCTTCCGTAAGCCAGGTGGGAATGAGGCCGTTGTAGATATCCATTTTGAGCAGCTGCAGGTTCTCATCGCAATAGAGATGGTAGCGTCCGGCGTCTTGAATCCATTCCTGGAGGGCATCGGACCTGGGCTTCAGGCGCGACGAGAGGATGACCTTGGCAAAGTTTTGGAGCACTCGCGGCAGGAAGATCGCACGAATCTGGTGGCCAAAAATATGCTCGTAGATCTTCACTTCCGTCTCGTAGTCCAGGACGTACGGGATTTTGATGGTGGTGATGCGGTCGGCGAACGACTGAGCTCCCGCCAGCTCCTTGTTGTCCTCGGGGTTCATGATGGCCAGAAAGAGGGAGTTGACGTTTTCCTCGATGTCCTCGACCTTGTGCACCCCCTCACTGATAATGCCGTGCAGGTTTGCCAGCCGCTCCCGGTTGTGGGCCTTGATGTCCATGAGGGCGTAAATGCCGTTGTTGGTCTTGGCGTACCGGGAGTACAGGTATTTGACACGATTGCTGTCCCGCAGGATGGCGTTCAGCTGATTCTGGAGGAGCGGGTTGGTGATGACCTTGGTCCTGGTCAATCCATCCCCCGGATTGAAAACACTGATCCCCTCACCCAGCCGCCGGTTGAACTGATAGCGACGGGCGAAGACCATGGAGAATACCTTGCTCGGCAGGTTGAAAAGATCCAGAAGCGTCTGGTAAAGGGACATACAGATGGTGCAGGGCTGATCCCTGAAAACCCATTCATACTGTTTGTCCGAGAAGAGCTCGCGCTTGAACGACTCATCGGGGATGGCGTCGTCGAGGAATTCCCGGCGGTAGGCCTTGGGAATCATGAGCAGGGGACTGTCGTGGCTCGGGCACGGAACCTCAAGGTACTCTGTGTTGGAGAGTGCGAAGAGGTAGTCACGGGAGTTGGCCCCGGGGGACTGGAACCCGCCGCCGTCGGCCAGGCTTCGGAGCTGCTGCAGGATGGCGTGGGCTTCGGGGTCGGGCAGGGCCCCCAGTTCCCGCTTGTCCAAACGCCATACGGTTTCGTAGCTTGTGCCTTCATCCGTGCGGCTGTAATGCTCAAATTTCATGAGCAGGTTGTTGAGGAAGGTGCTCTTCCCGCTGCCGGGAGGCCCCTCGAAAATGACGATCCGGTTCTGCTGGGCGCCGTGTCGGAAGGAGCCCACATGGTTGACGAGGCGGTTCGCGAACAGCCGGTCGGCGAAGAATGGGTGATCCGTGTCCTCGACGAACAGTCGATTGCAGTCGTAATAAACGTAGTTGATGGACTCGGGGTCCTCCGGGTACTCATCGGTGCCGTTTCCGACGTAGCTCGTGATCATGTCGTGAAACACCTGGAAAATGTTCCGGAAGGCGAGCGTCGGATAGGCGGCGGCCTGCTCCATGTATTCCATGAAAGTGATGGGGGCCCGCTGCTCCCGGTCCTGGATTCGCTGGCAAAGGTCGGAAAGAAAATGATCCATGTTTCCCATGGCTGGCGCCTCCTAGAGTTCAGCCCTGGAGAGCTTACGGTCCTCCATCGTGTAGACGACTCTTTTGAACTTCGGCTCTTCGGTGCCGGCCGTTTCTGGAAGGGGATACCCATAGGGCATCCACTCCCTCCGCTCCCGGGTCACCCGCTCGCTGGTCTCGAGCTTGACGGGTCCGCCCCACAGGTAGGAAACCCCCAGCAGAGTGTTGGAGATGAACTCCTTGACCAGCGGCTTGCCTTCGAAGCGATGATCGAGGAACAGGCAACCTTTCCCTGTCCGGCCTTCATCCACCTGGATGAAGGGGGGGTGGTAGAGGGATTCAAGCAGCATTTTCCGGTACTCGCGGGCATCCCGGCTCTTGACGAAATACTCCCACACTCCTTTGGTGTTGTTGAGGCGTTTGCCCACGACAAAGAGCTTGTACCGATTGACGAAGTCCTGGTCCAGGTAGGTCTGCAGGAACATGAAGTCATCCAGATCCTCCCGCACTTTGAAAATGGCGTCCCGTCCCATACCCGTCTTCCGGTCGAAGTCCCTCCTGTCCCGCTCCCGCTGGATCTTCTGAAATTCGTAGCTCAGCTTGCCCTTTTCCGCCAGATCCTCCACATGCTCGAACAACCGCATGCCGAGGGCGTAAGGGTTCAAGCCCACCCTGGGCAGCGCCGTCACGAGGGCGTTGATTTTGGCAAACTCGACTTCGTGGCCCCGGATCCGGTCGTCTTCCAGGAAGAGGCGCTCATGCCAGGTGCTCGCCCAGCCCTCGTTGAGGATCTTGGTGCGGATCTGAGGCTGGAAGAAGAGGGAAGTCTGGCGCACGATCTCCATGACGGACGTCATCCATCGATTCTCGCTCTTCTGGAGAAACGGGGAACGTTCCTGGAGGTATTGGATGAGGTCGATGATCGGCGGTTTGGGCTCCTGGCGGTGCCGGGTGTAAAGCGCTTCAAATTCGGGATGTTTGGCCGCCACTTCGGCGAAAAACAGGCTGTCGGTCATATCCGGTGAGCTTTTGAGGGCGCCGTTATAGCGCTCGATCTCTTTCATGTACTCGTGCTGGCCCACCCTTTGGATGGACTGGAGGAAGACGTCGAAGTAGAAATCCAGCCTGGCCGAGCCATTGGCGGCTTCGAGACGGCTGGCGCCGGAGAGCTCCGCGTGAAAACCAACCAGGTTGTCGATGGCCCGCGTGAATTCGATGACGTAGTCCACCCATCGTCCCTTCTCGGAACGCATCATGGTTATGAAACGTTTGTCCGAAAGGGCCTGCCCCGCAAAATCACCGTCCCAGGTACGCCGGAAGAGCCGGTTGTTCTGGAAGAAATCGATGTGGGCCAGCACATGGTAGAAGATCATCACGTTGAGCCAGTCGGGGTTGTTGTCGTTGTAAAAGGAGATGGCCGGCCGCGTGTTGATGACGGTCTCGTAGGGGTTGTTGGGGTAGAGTTCGTAGCGGCCTTTTTCCTTGAGCACCTCCACGTCGTGCACCCAGTAGTCGTAGAGGGTCGGGATCATGTGCTTGGGGGTGAGCTCCAGGAGGTCCTTGTTGGTGACCACGTATTCCAGCGTTTCGTCGTGGAAGCGCAGCCCGGCGTCCCGCGCCCTCTCCTTGCATCCCTCCATGATCTTCTTCGTGTACTGACTGATGAGCTCCATGGCCTGCTGTCCCCGTTGCCGGCTGTGCCGGATGCTGGATTCCGGATGCTGGATGGTTCATGCTCGATAACGGTCGCCATCGTCACACGGCAGCATCATCCAGAATCCGGGGTCGACCGTGCGTCATCCGGCATCCGTCAAGGCTCACGAGATGAGGTGTTTGATCCCTTCGATCAGTTGCGCTTCGGTGGCCCCCTCGGTCAGCACATCCAGCCGGATTCGACCGGACTGGCTCTCCAGGAGGCCCGACTTCCGGATGTAGCGCTCGACAGTGGAGATGCGCTGAGAATCGCCGCTGGCCTTGGCGACGCTGATCCCGACCCGGTTGCTGTAGGCGAGGATCTTCTCCAGTTCGGGCAGGGTCTTGCTGCCGTCGGAATCCCAGTCGTCGCCGTCGG
>CAZEOY010000433.1:0-3902 GCA_964513835.1 uncultured Syntrophobacteraceae bacterium | reverse complement strand
CCGTCTCCTGTTTGATGGTGGCCCGAATCTTGGCATACTGTCCCGGGCGCAGAAAATTCTCCGGATTGGGAAAGGTGGTCGCCACCTTCAAGGTGCCCGTCTGGGGGTCCACCTGGCGGTCCGCGTAGGCGAATCGCCCCGGGTGCTTCCAGGTGCTGCCGTCGGCCAGGATGAGCTCGAGGGGCATCTGGGTCTCACTCGAGGATTGCCGTTCCTTCGCTTCCGGGGCCAGCTGCAGGTATTCCGTCTCGCTGAGCGACACGTACACCTTGATGGGGTCCACGGTGGAGATGGTGGTCAGCGGTTTGCTCTGGGGCGTCCCCACCAGGTCGCCGATCTGGGCGTTGGCGAGGCCGGCGATGCCGTCGATGGGTGAGGTGATTTTCGTGAATTCCACTTCGAGCGCCGCCTTCTTGTATGTAGCTTTGGCCTGGAGGACCTGGGCTTCGGCCGCCTGGACCGCCCCCACCGCGTCGTCCTTGTCCTTCTGGCTCACGGCGTTGGCCCTGGCAAGGGGAAGGATGCGCTTGAGGGTGGCCTGATGGGTGTTGAGCACGGCTTCGTATTTGGCCAGGGCGGCCTTGGACTCATCCAGGGTGGCCTGAAACGGGCGCGGGTCGATCTCGAACAAAAGGGTTCCCTTCCGAATGAAATCCCCCTCCTTGTAGTTCTGCTTGATGAGATACCCCTGGACTTGGGCCTGGATGGTGGCGTTCACCAGGCCGTCCGTGGAAGCCACCCACTCCTTGAACACCGGAAGGTCCTTCTGAATGACGGTCATGACTTCGACTTCCGGCGGCGGCGGGGTCGTGCCCGGCTTCTCCTGCGCCCATCCGGTCTGAAAAGCGGCGAGGGCAGCGCATACAACCACTAAAACCCATTTGACTTTCACGTCATTCCCCCTTGATCTTAATGGCCATCGTTGGACTTCGTGATCCTGAATCCTTGAGAAGGACTTTCATCATCATCGCAGCCGTGTGAAATCTGATTTCCGGATTCAGCGGCTACGACTCAACGCAACAGAGGCTCTGACTGAACGGTCACTCCCGCATGTCCCTGGCGGGAGTCCAGAAGGCCCTGGGCTGTCTGTATCCCCGCCAAAGCATGTCCACGCAGGCTACATTCAGGGAGCTTGCGGGGATGACGCACGATGAGCACGGCCGCCTGATTCTGCAGCCATGCACTGACCCGGGGGGGGCGGCCTCAATGGTGTCTGTGACATCCATGCGAGGTGCATTGGGACCCCCCTGGAGATCATACTGAAGCCACACTCGCCGGATCGACTCCTGTCCTTTCGCCCCATCAGTGTGCCGGGCGATGAGGCAATAAAACAGGATTCCCGGGGAAGCGCAAGTTGGACTTTGGTCCAATAGAGACGAAATCCCTTGCGGCGTTGGCTGGCTCTTGTTGATCCCTGGCGACTCGATGCGGCTCCGATCCTTTCCCATGGTCGCTCGCCACGGAAGCCCTGTGCTCACCGCCGCGTATTGGACCAAGGTCCAATAGTATCCTCTCCCCATTTACTGTAGGTTCGCTGCACGGAAAGGAGAATGCCGTACCCGCCAGTGAGCGCCCGCGTGGGGTCTGCACGCGTATGCTCTTCCCAGTTTTGGCCGGATGTGCCCTGCTGGGACCAGGCTGGAAGGGGTACGGGACCGCTTCCGGGCTCTGGCCCTACCCGCGACTCACCATGCACTTGAAAAGGACTCAACAATGCGCACTCACGGTTTAAGCTTCAAATGGTTCAACAGGTCCCTTCTGGCCGGTGTATTGGCCCTGGCCCCGCTCTATTCGACAATCCACGCGGCCGCACCGTCAACCGGCTTCGAGGCACCCAGCAACGTCAAGGCATCGAACGTACTTCCGCCGCAGCTTCTTTCCGGACCCCACTTTCGCGTTCGCGACACGGTGGTCTCCTATGGCTACATGCATCATTATGTGGTCGACTCCGACTTCGGCGTCTTTGAGGTCACGGGAGATATGGCCCTGCGCAAACTGGTCCGCGAGATCGGAGCCATTGCCGAACTGAGGGAAGTCAAGAAGGGTGAGGCCTATATGAACGGTCTCAAGAAAGCGGCATCCCAGCCCCTGGAATTCGGCGCCAACATGCTCACGGACCCCGTGGATACGGTCAGCGGAATACCTAAGGGAGTTTCCCGTCTCTTCGACAACGTGAAGACGGGACTCACGACCAAGGCTGGGCCTGGCGAAGACAGCAAGGTCGAGCAGGCGCTGGCGGTATCCTCCAACAAGAGGATTCTTGCCTCCAAACTGGGTGTGGACGTCTACTCCAGCAACAGTGTCCTGCAAAAGGAACTCAACAGTGTGGCCTGGGCCACGGCCATCGGGTCCATCTCGCTTTCGGTGGCCCTGGCCCCCATCGGCGGTCCCGCCGTGGCCGCCGTGTCCATCACGAGGATGTCCCAGCAGCTCACGGACCTGCTTCGCGATTTTCCCCCCCAGAGGCTCCGCGAGATGAACGCACAAAAGCTTGAAGCCATGGGCGTTTCACCCGGGCTTGCCTCCCGGTTCCTGGACCACCAGTCCTACACCGCCACCCATGACACCGTCATCGTGCAGTCCCTGGAAGCGCTTCCGGGCGCCAGGGGGCGCGATGCCTTCATCCAGCTGGCGCTTTCAGCCGACGACGAGGAAACGGCGAATTTCTTCATGCAGGTTGCTGAGACCCTGAGAGCCTATCATTCCAAGGTCTCCCCCATCAAAGACATCAGCGTTTACGGGCCGCTCGTCTTCGCCAGGGCATCCAGTGGGGCTGTCCTCATCCCGCTGCCGCTCGATGGCGCCATCTGGACCGAACGGGCCAGTGAACGCGTGCCGGCGGCCTTCTCGGCCTACAAGGCTGCCTATCCCGGCGTGAAAAAATTCGAGGTCTGGGTGACCGGCTCGGCGAGCAAGATGGCAAAAGATGAACTGGCGAAGCTCGGCGGCCAGGTCTCCGAAAAGGTCGACAAGCGGATCGAGTTCGTCTTCTGACAGCGAACAGGAATAGATCGTTCCGATTGTTTGAATATCGAACCGGCGTTCCGGTGAGGTGGTCAAGGAACCGAGGGCCCTTTTGCGCTCATAACCTGGGAGCAACGGTGGAAGGGGCACAGAGATGCGAAAGGGGTGGTCGGCGCTGAATAAAGCGATTGTCCTGATGATCCTGGCCTCAATGGCATTGGGTGCAACGCATCAAGCAGCCACGGCAAGGGGGCTCGAAGACGCCTGGCAGCGGGGCAAGCTGCTCGTCGGGGTGAAGAGCGATTTCCCGCCATTTGGCTTCTTTGACGAATCAGGGGCTCTTTGCGGCTTCGATGTGGATGTGGCCCGATATTTGGCCAGGGCGCTTTTCAACGATCCCGGAGGGAGGCTCGAACTGGTGTCGGTCACGTCAGGCAGCCGCATCCCATCTCTCTACAACGGCAGGATCGATGTCATCGTTGCCTCCATGACCATCACAGGAGAGCGAGAACGGGTGCTGGAATTTTCCGACCCTTATTTTCTCTCGGGATCCATGATTCTGGTTCTGCAGGAAAGCGCCATCAGTGACATCAAAGATCTGGCCAGAAAGAGGATCGCCGTGCTCGAGGGGTCTGTTCAACAGAAGGATATGGAGCAAATCGTGCCCCAAGCCATCAGAATCCGTTTCGCCACCCTGGGCGAAGCGCTGGAAGCACTGAAGAAGAAGAGCGTGGATGTCGTGTGCACGGATGACGTGGCAGCGCTCTTCCTGGCGCAAAGGGACAAGACCCTGAAAGCTGTTGGAACCTCTTTCAATCCCCATCCTTATGCCATCGCCGTGCGCAGGGGAGACACCGATTTCCTCAAGTGGATCAACCGGGAGTTAACTCAAATTGGTAAGCCACTGGTTCGACCAGTGAGACTTGAAAAGCTTTGAG
>CAZEOY010000432.1:0-3908 GCA_964513835.1 uncultured Syntrophobacteraceae bacterium | reverse complement strand
CGGCTTTCGAGTAAGCAAGGTTCTGGTGGACGGGCAGTCCGTGGGGGCCGTAACGACCTACTCATTTACAGGCGTGACAGCCCCGCGCACCATTGCAGCCAGTTTCGTGCCTCAAACCACGACTTTCACCATCACGGCAAGTGTGTCGGGAGGGGGCGGAAGCATTTCCCCGGCGGGTGCTGTTTCGGTTGATTCCGGCGGCAGCCGGACATTCACCATTGAACCAGCCACGGGCTACCGTGTGAACAATGTCCTCGTGAACGGTTCGTCGGTAGGTTCCGTCACGAGCTATACCTTCTCGAATGTGACGGGCAACAATACGATCACGGCAAGCTTCGCTCCGATCAGTTACACGATCACGGCAAGCGTATCAGGCAATGGTGGAAGCATATCCCCTTCGGGTTCAGTACCTGTGAATTATGGGGGCAGTCAGACCTTCAAGATCACTCCTGCCGCCAGCTATCAGATTGACAAGCTGCTGGTCGACGGCCAGGCCGTGACACCCTCGAACACTTACACCTTCAATCCAGTAACGAAGGACCGCTCCATATCGGTCAGCTTCAAGTCCTCCAATGCCCAGCCCGTTGCGGATGCAGGCCCCGATCAAACGGTGGCTGAGGGTAACGTTGTTACCTTGAAGGGAAGCAACTCAACCGATGCCGACAACAACATCGTTTCCTACCGCTGGGAGCAGATTGATGGGGGGGCTGTGCAGCTGTCGAGCACGTCGGCAGCGAACCCAACCTTCACGGCTCCGGATGTCGGGCCGGGTGGGGCATCCCTGACTTTTCGCCTGACCGTCACCGACGAATTTCAGGCTTCCTCATCCGATACCTGTATTGTCAACGTGACCTGGGTCAACATCCCACCCGTTGCCAAGGCAGGCGAGGATCAAACGGTCAAGAAGTGGACCAATGTGACGTTGGATGGCTCCCAGTCGACGGATGGGGATGACGGCATCGCCTCCTACTCCTGGCGTCAGACAAAAGGTCCAACGGTGCAGCTCACGGGTGCGGATCAGTCGCTAGCTTCATTTGTGGCTCCGGAAGTGAACGCAAAAGGCAAATCCCTGACGTTTGAGCTCACGGTCACAGACCATAATGGCCTGAAAGCCACGGACTCATGCATCGTGAACGTATCTGGGGTCGGTGCTCCACCGGTCGCTGATGCTGGTCCGGACCAGACAGTCTATGAAGGGGATGCCGTATTTCTGGATGGCATGGCTTCGTCCGATGATGACGGAATTGTCTCCTATCGGTGGAGACAAACCGCCGGAACTCCTGTCACCCTGAGCGATCCTTCTTCCCCGACTCCTCAGTTCACAGCCCCCAACCTTGTGGGTGCTCGCTTCAGAAATGCGGCGCGCGAAGTACTCTCTTTTACCCTCACGGTGACCGATGCAGATGGTCTAAAGTCTGAGGACGTCTGCCGGGTAAACGTCAGCAAAAGGCAGGGATTGGATCTGAGTGGGAACTGGCTCACCTCTAGTTACGACGGAATGAGGTTCCGGGCTACTCTTCAATTGAAGCATGGTGGGAACCTGAAGGCCGGAAGCTTCCAGGTATCCTTCTATCTCTCCAATGATGGAGTGACAAAAGAGAGGCTTCTCAAAACCGCATCCATACGGTCCATGATGGCGGGCAGCACCAAGAACCTTACTTTGTCGCTCAAGGAAAAGACGCTGGTAGATCAGCTCGTGATTGCAGAGATTGACTCGACTCAGGCCATCGAGGAACTGGATGAAGATAACAACGATTCAGCGACTGCAGTCCAGCAGACGTCGTTTCGCCCCGTGAGAACCAGATAGCTCGAAAAGGATTGCTCCCTTTCCTCGCCCGACCATTGATCTGTGCCTTCCGGACCAATGGGATGTCGAGGCCGAACTCCCCTCCTGTACAGGAGGGGAGTTTTTTCGTCTGCCGCTTTCCCCCGCGAAAATCATCGTGTCCGCATTCCTCTTGATTATCTGAGCCCTCCAGGCGGTCAACAGAGCAACAAATTCCCTCGTTTCCGCCAGGGCATCCCTGTCGTCATCGGGCTGCCTGCCCAAAGCTTATTGCCCGATGACACGTTTGACGGTCGATGCAATCTTAGTCGTTGAACCTCGGAGGGATCGGACGTATGTTAATGAAATGGAGCTGCATTTTGATTCGGTGCGATGCTCCGATCCATTCTCGATTTAAAATCCTTATCCGGGATAGATTGATATGGCCAGAGTCTTGATCATCGAACAGGACAGCAAATGGCAGAATGTGCTCATGCGCGGACTTGGGAAAGCGCACGAAAGCCTGGTTTGGCCTGACGGGGAGGTAGGGGTCCTGGCCAAGGTCACCCGGGAAGCGTTCGATGTCATCCTGCTGAACCTGATGAACGATGAAAGAGTCCACCTCATCGAGAAGATCTGCGAGGCATCGCCGACGACTCCCGTGATTGTGACCAGCCACATCAATCGAGCAGATTTGGTTGTTCGAGCCATCAAGTGCGGGGCCTTTGATTATCTGCCCAAGCCCTATTCGGACCAGAAGATTCGTCTCGTCGTGGAGCATGCGCTGGAGCATCGAAGCCAGAAGAACGAGATCGATTACCTCCGCCGACAGCAGGATGTTCTCTACGATTTTGACTCCATCGTGGCCGAATCTCCTTCCATGAAACAGGTGATCGGCATGCTCAGGAAGCTTGCCAGTTCAGATTCAACAATTTTGATCACGGGGGAGACGGGGACGGGGAAGAGCTTTCTTTCGGGAACGGTCCATTTCAACAGCAGGAGGAGAAGGAAGCCCTTCGTCAAGATCAACTGCGCGAACATATCCGAGACGCTCCTGGAAAGCGAATTGTTCGGCCACGAAAGAGGGGCTTTCACGGGTGCCGTCAAAACGAGATCGGGTCGTTTCGAACAAGCGAACGGCGGAACGGTTTTCCTGGATGAGATTGGTGAAATGAGCCCGAACCTGCAGGCCAAGCTTCTCAGGGTGCTGGAGGACAGGAGCTTCGAAAGGGTCGGCGGAAACCAGACCCTGAAAGTGGATATCCGCATCATTGCGGCCACCAATCGCGTCCTGGAAGATCTCATTGCTTCCGGCAAGTTTCGGGAGGATTTATATTATCGTATCAACGTGGCCCGCGTGCACCTGCCGCCGCTTCGGGAGAGGAAGAGATGTCTGCGAAGGCTGGCTGATCACCTGCTCAGCAAGAGCTGCCGTGAGATGAAGAAGAGTATCACGGGCTTCTCAGGCGAAGTACTGGAGGCTTTCGAGAGCTACGGCTGGCCCGGGAACATCCGCCAGATGGCCAACATCATCGAGCTGGCCGTCTTGCTGGAAGAGGGGAGTGTCATTCAGCACAACAGCGTAACACTGCCGGATGTGGTGGTTCCCCAGGCTGCTCCTCCCCCGCCGGTTCAGCGACAGGGTCCCAAATCCCTGGACGATCACGAAAAGACTCTTATACTGCGCGCTCTTGAAGCCAATTTCTGGAGCCAGAAGCATGCCGCCGAGCAGTTGGGGATTACCCCGAGGGCCCTCAATTACAAGATCCGGAAGTTCGGTATCGTCCATCCGCACTGGAGAAAGAACAAGTAGGAGGGCCGGCGGGGAGCTCCCATGATCACGATGCCCGTGTGATGGCCTGGGAGATGACGGCCTCACGATAAGAAGGGGTTGAATCTTTCCTCCTTCCCGATCGTGGATTGAGGAGCTGACCCGTAGTTGTGACCGGGCAGCACGACGGTCTCTTTGGGCAGGTTCAGCAAACGTGTCCTTATGGAATGGATGAGCTGCTCGTAGGAGCCTCCGGGCAGATCCGTCCGCCCGACTGCTCCGACGAACAGGGTGTCCCCGGTGATAACGTAGCCGGGTGTGTAGAGACAGATGCCGCCCGGTGTGTGCCCCGGCGTGTGGATCACTTCCAGG